>DAINSR010000078.1:0-7735 GCA_036741255.1 Flavobacterium sp. | reverse complement strand
TTAACGAACCTTCCAAAGCCAATACCGAAGCATGATTTCTATCTCTTCTAATCAACTCTTTTGCCGATTGAAAAACATTTTCCTGAAAGGCTTTGTCCTCACTAAAATATTGCCAGCCCAAAATGGCATCTATGGTAACAATACCTAACTCATCACAAGCATTCATAAAAGAAGTTGATTGCGGATAATGAGATAAACGCACATAATCAAATCCGGCATTTTTAATTTTTTTTGCATCTCTATAATTAGCATTGTCTGAAAGTGCATAACCCACATAAGGATATTCTTGATGACGGTTTACCCCACGTAAAAATGTTTTTTCGCCATTCCAAAATAAATCTTGACCCACAAACTCAATATGCTTAATTCCTATACGGGTAATTTCATGATCTACAACGGCACCATTTTGAATAATTTCTGTTTTCAAATGATACAAATTTGGTGCATTAGGAGACCATAATTCTGGATTTTTAAGAATTAAATCAGCCGAAAATTGCTGGTCTTGATTAGATTTTAAGATATAGGCTTCACTAGTTTTTGACAATATTTCTTTATCATTTTTTAATAAGGTATTTTTTATCACAAACGATTGATCTTCTTCAATTTGGTTTAAAACATGTGTTTTTACATTAATTGTGGCTTCTTGCTTGTTTACTTTTGGATAAGAAACAAAAACACCACCACTAGCCGTTTTATTAGTAAAAATTGGATCTGTAATGTGTAATGAATTTTTTGCTATGAGCCACACATTTCTATAAATACCACCATAAGTATTAAAGTCTAATGTTTTTAGCGGTTTAGGTCCCGTTACTGGATTGTCAAAGTTATTGAGTTTAACAGAAACTGTGTTTTCTTTATCAAATAAGGCAACGCTTGAAAAATCAACTACAAAAGGCAAATAACCACCATGGTGTTCTATTAGTTTTTTATTGTTTATCCATACTTCGGCAATGTTCATGGCAGCATCAAATTTTAAGAACAATTTCTTGCCCTTCATGGCTTCAGCCAAACTAAACTTTTTAACATACCATGAAATTCCCTGCCATTGATTATTCACAATTTTAGGTTCAATTTTTGGCGTATGCGGTAAAACAACAGCATCCCAACTGCTAAAGTTGGTATTCTTCAAATATGCATCATCAGTCATCGCAGGATTATCCGCCATTTTAAAAAACCAATCTTCATTAAAATTAATAGTATTGGTTTGTGATGCAATATCTTTTTTTGAGCTGCAACTACCCATTACAAGTAGCAATAAAAGCAAACGAGTGTGTTTTAAAATATTCATTTATTGGAGTTTAATTGTATCTAAAATTAATTCTTGATTTTGGTTGAGTTCGTCAGTAGTTAAACCAGGACCCATGGAAATTTGAACCGCCTCAATTTCTGAAACATCAAAAGAGTTGGTACTTTTTGATTGGAAATAATAGGGTTGAAAATCGGGGTACGGTCTGGGTAATAAAATTAATGGGACTTCTACAAAATCTTTTAAAGCAATGCCAACTTCTTGCTTTTGAGAAGTTAAGGTAATGTTTTTCCCAAATACTTTACCATTTTTTAGCTGTAATGCCACTTGTATTTTTTGACTTACTTTATTTCCTGATGATCCTGAAACTATCAAGTTAGTAACATTTTTTAAAGCTGAAGCATCGTTTTTAACCACATCAGGGACTAAAATTTTAAAAGTTAAATCGGGGATATTAATTTTTAAATGCTCCGCATAAATGCGTAAATCTTTCTTTAGTGAACTTTTATAAGCAACCGTTTCAATTTTGTAATTTAAAACACTCCACAAATTAGGCCACAAAAATTTAGTGCTTTTATCACAAGCATCAAACAAAACTAACGAATTATCCGCATTTACAACCTCTGTTTCATAAGGAAATTTTGCTAAAAAATCCCAGTCAGCAGGATGACCCAAATTGCTTTCAGGAAAAGTTACCGATTTATCATCTGAATGAATCACCACATAATATTTAAAAGTCTGATTGTATATTTTGTTTTTTGGTATAGTTGTGGTGAATGAAAAAGCATCGGTTTGCGTCATTGGATAACTATCGGTTTTTTGATAGCCTGATAGTACCACCACTTCGGCTTTTGTTATTTTAAATGGTGCAATCGCCTGAATATTGATGACCAAATCCTGACCTTTTTGAATATCTGCTTTAGGGTGATGTATCACATAAACTTTATCCACGGAAGACTTTGCAGTAGCATATTCGTTTAAAGAAATATTTCCAATCTTTTGATTAAAATTAAATTTTTTTGGAAGATTATTTGCGTGAATCAAATACGTTCCTGGAGTGATACCAAATTGTTTTTCTACATTTTTAGACCCAAAAGTATTTCCTTGATTAATTGCAGTAATAGTAAAATGAGTAGAAAATTCAGGAATATGTATCGAGATGGATTGTTCATTGTCTTTCAAAACCGCAACTGTTTTTTTCAAACTTGCCTTTTCAAAGGGATCGTTCACCCAAAGTACATCAGGCAAAACCTCTAAACGCCAAATGCCATTGGCAATTTTATCTAAAAAATAAGCACCCGTACCTGAATACTTAACAATGTTAGAATTTCCAACACCTGCAATGTGCTTTATTTTTGAAATGTCTTTGGGAATAATTTCTGTGGTATTAGTGTAAAAAAACTTACTATCAGAATTGTAAACCGCAACATTTGTAGCTGTATTTAATTGGGTATTTTTAAATTTGGTGTTTTCAGGATAATTGCCAAAGTTGTCATTACTGTTTACTTCTTGAAATACTTGAGAAGCAATTTTTAACGAAATAGCTTTAGAGGGGGTATAAGCCAAATTCAAATAATGAGTTTGATATTCAGTATTATTGTGAGCCAAATCAATAGCGTCATAAGCAAATTGTGCCGCAAATTGAAATTTAGACAGCCTAAAACTTCTTGCCATAGCTGGATAAAGCGTGGATAAATTGGTATCACCAGGATCAAATTCATAAATTATTCGAGCTTTATTTTGAAAAGCTTTTTTATCTTGAAATGGAATAGTGTACTTATCAACGTTTGGTAAAAAATTAATCGGCATAATATTATTCTGTACTAACCCTGTAGGATACCACTGAAACGTGCAACCGTCAATATTTGCTTTTAGATAGGCATCAATAAGTTTAGATTTTTCTGAAACATTATAGAAAATAGGGTTTTTAAAACCAGCCATTTTTATAGCCTCTACCATAGTGTTGATATACTGGGTAGCAATTTCAGCATCGTTATGAATGGGTTCGTTAGTAATTTCTAACGCAATAATATCTGGGTCGCTATTGTAAGCAATATTAGTATAAGGATTTATATGTTGAAGCAACTGAGTTAGATAACGCTTTTGTTTATTTATAACTATATCGCCTGAATAGGTTTGTAATTTATCTAAAGTATTCGTAAAACCTGGTGCTGGTTGGTCAATTTCTGGATAACCATTCCCCCCCACTTTTATGGGAGTTATAATGGTTTTAATGCCTCTTTCTTTTAGCTTAGCAATAGTGTAATCTAATAAATCTAATTGGGGTGAAGAAATTAAGTTCCCTAAACTATCGGTAACTTCTGCGTCCCAAATGTGAACTCGATGACCTGTAACTCCTAAACGAGCAATGTGATACACATCTTTATCAATTGCTTCTTTATGATTTTTATTTAAATAGTTAATGGCTCTGTAGCCATGTGCAAAAGGGAGGGTATAATTAATCCCAAAAATACGGACTTCTTTTTTTGATTTTACCCATCTAAATACTCCATTTTCATCAACATAAGTAGAAGCTTGAGAAAAGACGTGTTGAAATTGTAGAAGAAATAAAAAAAAGATTAAAAAAGTGCGTTTCATGAAAGTAGTATTTATGTAAAAACAGTAGCCCTCCTTAGATGGAAAACTACTGTTTTTTTTTAATTTATTTGCTAAAAATTAATTTTTAATAAACTTTATTTTTTCTTGTGAATTATCAATATTTAACAACAAGAAGTAAATACCAGGCGTTAAGCTAGATACATCTATTTGATTATTATTCAAGCTTGAATTTTTAGAAACATTCTTACCTAAAATATCTGTAACTATAAAATCAACATTTGAAGCGTCTTGTAAACCGTCAATACTTATAACATCAGTTGCAGGATTTGGATATACAAGAATAGAATTGTTATTAAAACTAGTTGAGTTTCCAGGATCTGTAATATTAATTTGAGTAGATGGATACCTTCCATCAAGGAAATTACCAGAGCTGTTTCTTAATTCAATTTTTATCTTATAATTTTGACCTGAAGGTAAGCTTGCAGTGGGTGTGGTTCCACTAGGAATTGTAAGATTAATAGTTCCTGATACATTTGTACCTGCACTAACTGATGACAAGAATTGCCCAACAACTGTTGAAACATAAGTTGTACCATTATACAATTCAATACCACAATAAATTTGACCATCTGCAGCAAGAGTATATTGATAAGTAACTGGCAAGATTTGGTTAACGGTAGCTGAGCTTATAGTTGGCCCTGTAAATGAAATAGAATTGGGAGCTGGTGTTAAGTTAATCTCAGTAGAAGGATACTGACCTGCAATTGTTGTGTTAGAACCATCACGAAGTTGAATTTTTATCTTATAATTTTGACCAGATGGTAAACTAGCTGTCGGAACTGTTGAAGTAGGAATAGTAAAAGTTGCTGTACCTGCTACATTAGTACCTGCAGAAACAGGATCAATAAACTGACTACCAACAGTTGAAACATACGTTGTGCCGTTGTACAATTCAATACCACAATATATTTTACCAGGATTAGCTAGTGTATATTGATATGGAACACTTAATGTTGAACCAATAACGGCAGTAGTCAATGTTGGCCCTGTAAATGAAATAGAATTGGGAGCTGGTGTTAGATTAATTTGTGTAGATGGGTATTTACCATCAAGATAATTGTTAGAACTATTCCTTAATTCAATTTTTATCTTATAATTCTGACCAGATGGTAAACTAGCTGTAGGAACTGTTGAAGTAGGAATAGTAAAAGTTGCTGTACCTGCTACATTAGTACCTGCAGAAACAGGATCAATAAACTGACTACCAACAGTTGAAACATACGTTGTGCCGTTGTACAATTCAATACCACAATATATTTTACCAGGATTAGCTAGTGTATATTGATACGGAACACTTAATGTTGAACCAATAACGGCAGTAGTTAATGTTGGTCCTGTAAATGAAATAGAATTTGAAGCTGGTGTTAAGTTAATCTCAGTAGAAGGATATTGACCTGCAATTGTTGTGTTAGAACCATCACGAAGTTGAATTTTTATCTTGTAATTCTGACCCGATGGCAAACTAGCGGTGGGGGTTGTTGTGGTAGGAATTGTTAAGTTTATAGTCCCTGTTAAATCAGTTCCAGCGGAGACAGGATCTAAAAATCTACCCACAACAGTTTCAACCCATGTCCAGCCATTTTGCTTTTCAATAGCACAATAAATCTTCCCTGGACTAGCAATTGAGTATCTATATGCAACTGTAACTGTTGTACCTATTTCAGCTGTTGATAATGTAGATGATGTAAAAACAATAGCTGGGGTTTGTGCCGATGCAAAATTGCATAGTACAAACGAAAAAATAAAAGCTTGTAAAAATTTTTTCATAAAATTTAATTTTTAATATTAATGATTTTGTCTAAAAAAGGGTAAAAGTGAATCTTAAAATATTCATTTTATTATAGAATATTTGATACAATTCCCTAAACGATAAATATTTGAAATTTGCTACAGACTTGCACATAAACAAACAGTAAAAAGTATGCAAGTCTGTAGTAAATATTTACTTGTTAATTACTTATTTTTAAAATGATTACAAATATAACAACTTTTTAAATTAAATAAAACATAAACTATTCCTAAAATTAGTAAAAAGAATACATAATATAAATTATTAATTGATACCGCATCTGGATCTCCTCCTGGGTCTGGTGGTTGTGAAAGAACAGGAGTTGATGTAAAAGTTATCACTATAATAAATAAGGCTAATAATTTGGTTTTCATTTTTATTGAATAATTACTTTTTTAGTTAATTTATTTCCTTTAGATGTTGCACTTAGTATATAAACCCCTTTTGCCCATCCACTTGTATTTATGGTTGCCGTAGTCCCAGGATTAGAATTTTGTGAATGTATCACCTGACCATTCATTGTAATCACTTGAATAAATACATCACCATCATTCAAATCTTGTGTATTGGCAACATAAAACTTATCAGTAGCAGGATTTGGCCATAGCCTAATTTTAGTATCAAAGTCAGGAGATGTTACAGACAACACAACAGATGGTTTCAAGTTTATAGTAAAACGACCATTACCTTTACTAGAAGCATCAGAGTTTATTACAAAATCATAGGTTGCACCTGGAGTTAAAACAGTTGAAGTGTTCAACAAATTGTCTTTTAACTCTGCTACAAAATTAGATGGTATAGAATTTTCTGCCACACTAATTGTATAATTTTTATTAATGGGAGTGGTAATTCCTAATGGGATTATCTGTTCTATTAAATCAGTTTCTTTAACCCCCATAAATTTACTATCATGAATACTGTATAAATCTAAAATAGTATTGGGTAGTTTTTCGAAATCTATATAAGAGTCTGCAGCACCCACTTCTTTAAATTGAAGAGACAAATTGTCATAGAAAGTTCCATTACTGGTTACATTTAATTTTAATTTGCTTGTCGTTGATGCAACAACTTCAGCTGGTCTTAAGTTATAGCTTCCTCCAGATACCGTTCCTGTGTAAATAGCTGTTTTAGGAACATTAAGAACCCCACTTGAAAGTGCTTGTACAAAAATAGCACCCATTGGAGGTAAAATCACATCATTAGCATCTCCTTGAGCTGAGGCTGTAACCGTAACATTTTTATAACCTCCAAATTTTTGAATCAAATCTGCATCACTACCACTAGAACCAATTGTAGGATCATAATAAGACACCGTGGCACTCAACCCTGTACTAGCCCCTAAAATACTATATAAACTAACAGGAGCTGTATAAGGATTAGCAACTAAGTAATACTTACCCGCTGTTGTATTAATAGTTGCAGGAGCGGCATTAGTTGCAGTTCCCTTAATAGCAAGTGTTACATTTGAGGGTGGTATTTGTGTGTAATTTAAACCTGTTACTTCCGAAGCTCTACCTCTCAAGAATATTTTGCATGCTTGTTGAGATACCATATTGTCTGCATCAGTAGTGTTTATCCAACTATTTGTGGCAGATGAATAAATACCAGAAGATCCAGTACCTAAAACTATAGGTGTCGTACTATTAGAAGCTAGCGTACCAAAAGTTATTGTTGACAATGGATTACTAATAAATCTCCACCCTCTCTGATTACTTGCCATATAGCGCTGTTGCGTTACATTTGATACTGCACCCGAACTTAATAAACTAGCTGAACCAAGAGCACTTGACTTTAAAATCAAATCTCCAGAGTTAGTAACTGAACCCGTAATATTTAAAACATTTCCTTCACTAACGGTTACTATAGCACCAGTGTTTAGTGCTAATGTATTAACCACAACATTAGATGAGATTGTTGGCTGGAAAGGAGTGCCTGAAGGAATCGTTACATTGCTAGAGGAATTAGGGACACCAATATTCCAATTTGAAGCATTAGACCAATCAATACTTGTAGTTCCTGTCCAAGAATAAACAGCTGGGGTGATGTTAATCTCTTGTGCAGGGTAAGCTCCCGCAATAGTA
>DAINSR010000077.1:7847-8830 GCA_036741255.1 Flavobacterium sp. | reverse complement strand
ATTTAGACTAATAAATATTCATAATTGGTATAAGGATAACAATAAAAAGCGAGAACGAACTGCCCGACCCGTAGTTTTTACGAAGGGGCACGCCCTGATAAATTATGTAACAAAAAGGTTATTATTAAAGCGGTTTTTAAGTAGGGCTTTTTTTTGATTCGTTTTCTATTTCGTTTAAAACCTCTAGTATTATGGCACAACCTGCTTCAATTTCTTGATTTGAAATGGTTAAGGGCGGGGTAATTCTTATGGCACAGCCTTCAAAAAGGAGCCAAAACAAGATTAGCCCTTTTTCTTGACATCTTAGCACCACTTGGTTTGTGGTTTCAGAATTTTTTGTCATGGCAGCAAGCATGAGACCTGTCCCTCTAATTTCTGTGAGTAGAGGGTGTACCAATAGTTTTCGAAACAGGGCTTCTTTTTCAAGAGTTTGTTGCATTAAATTAGTTTCGAGCAGTTCTTGCAAGGTGGCTAAACAAGCTGCTGCAATTACAGGATGTCCGCCAAAAGTGGTAATGTGACCAAGTTTTGGGTTGTGGCTTAGTAAATCCATCATTTCTGCAGAGGCAGTGAAAGCTCCCACGGGCATGCCGCTAGCCATTCCTTTTCCCATAACAACAATATCAGGAACAACATCATAATTTTGAAATCCAAATAGTGTTCCGGTTCGTCCAAAACCAGGTTGAATTTCGTCTAAAATCATGAGTGCACCCACATCTTGACAGCGTTGTTTTATTTTTTTTAGAAAATTATTTTCAGGCTGAATAAAACCCGCCCCCCCTTGAATGGTTTCTAAAAGAACACCAGCAGTTTTTGAAGTTATTTTTTCTAAGTCGGCTTCGTTATTAAAGGTAATAAATTCAACATCTGGGAGCAGTGGTCTAAAAACTTGTTTGCGTTCTTCAAACCCCATAACACTTAAACTGCCCATAGTGTTGCCGTGATAAGCATTATGGCATGATAAGAGTTGGCTTCTGCCAGTT
>DAINSR010000077.1:0-7837 GCA_036741255.1 Flavobacterium sp. | reverse complement strand
CCGGCAAGTTTTAGGGCTCCTTCTATGGCTTCTGTCCCCGAGTTTACTAAATAGGTTTTTGATAGCGGATATGGCATATTTTGAGCTAATAATTTACAAAATGCTACAGCTGGTGCTTGGGCATATTCGCCATAAACCATCACATGTGAATATAAATTTAGCTGTTTTATTATGGCATCATTTACCCGCTGGTTTTGATGTCCTAATGTATTTGCAGAAACACCCGCAACAAAATCCAAATATTTTTTCCCTTTTGTATCATATATGTAGCTTCCAATGGCATGAGAAACTTCTATTGCCAGTGGGTGAGGGGTGGTTTGTGTTTGATATTGATAAAAATCAGCGAGCATGTGTACTTATATTAAATTTATGCAAATAATAAACAAGAAAAATATTGGTCTCAAAAATAGCTAATTACTCAATTTATAGGATTTGGCTGTGGCTTTTAAAAATAATTTTCTTCTACTTTGAAATTGCTTTAAATTATAGATTTTAAATTGTATGCCTATTTGATGTAGTTATCAAAAAAAACTTTTAGTAGCTGTGATGCCTTATTTTTTATTTTGGGTGTTTTTTTTATTAAAATCTATAGTTTCTTTTAATGGTCTCATGGGTAGTGATTCTTTTGCGTCATCAATTTTTACTTGGCTTTTAATTTTTTTATCTAAATCTAGTTCTTCCTGCGGAAAAATGGCTTCTTTTGAAATTATTTCCTCATCGCCACGCCACAAAAAACCTCTGAGTTTACGAGCATTTTCAGGAAACTCTTCTTCTGGATATAAATTACCATCAGTGCGTTTAAAAAATGTAACAGTTTGAATTTTATTGTCTTTTAAAATTAAATTGATACTGCTGCATACACTTTTATTAATTCCCACTAGCTCGTTTTCTTCATTGTACATGTAGCTAATTGCCTCACAATTTTTTACAATGTCCACCTCATAGAGTTTGTTGTTTTTAAATTTGCCATATAGATTTTGTCCTTTAACCTGATTGTATCCTTTTTCGCTGAGGGTGTCTTTTTGAATAAGAAATGCGTTGTTGAGTACTTTTAAAGAATCTAATTTTTCAGTTTCGTCATTGCCAATTAGGTGCATAACATCTCCAGTAAGTTGGCTTTTATTGCTCCAAATAATGGGTTTGCCTATGAGTTTTGTGAGGGCGTTTTTATTGCTTGAGTGTAACGAATCACATTTGCCACTCATATCAATATTAAAAAATCTAACGTTTTTAAAAGCTCTGATGATTCTATTTTCTGGAGGTCCAGTGATTAAAATGCGTTTGCCATGTAAGTACATTGAATCTTTTTCAGTTTTGGTTACTACTAAGGCTTTTTTTTCTAAAAACATGGAGTCGTTTTTAGTTAAGGTGTTTCTATACACTTCGGCATAATGTCCTTTTGCAATTAGTTTGTTAATGGTGTCAGTAATTTTTACATTGTTTATCAATTTTGAAAAATTCTTTTTTCGGTCATAAAAAATATCATTACCTTCAATACGTCTGCTATTGTAGATGATATGCGAATTTTTCTTTAGTTTACCAATGTCGTTTGTGGTGTCATAAAAACCGTTTTCTGTATATATGTAATCTGTTTTGCTACTTATGGTTGATGGTCCAAAAACATAAGCATGACCTGAATTGTCATAAAAATCGAGATGATTGGTTTTAATTGTGCTTCTGGGGTTTATAAGTGTTACTGCGGTTTTAAAAGAATATTTTTGTTGGTTTAAAAAATACCTTCCTGATTTGCTTTTTAAGATATTATCTTTGTTAGTAATAGTGCCAAAGCTGTTGTAAAAAGCCTCTTGAACTTTTCTATCAAAAAAAATAGTATCAGTAACTAAGCTAGATTGTGGTGAACGCAAATTTACATTACCTGTGGCATAAGCTATTTCTTTATTGCCATTGTACTCAGCATAGCGACTGTTCAAAAAAATAGTATCACCTTGAATAATTTGAACATTTCCAAAGGCTTTTACATAATTTTCATCGGTAAAATGATAAGCTTTGTTACAACTAATTTTTACGCCATTGTGAAGCACCTTAACGTTACCTGTGAACACTATGGCTCCTGGAATTTCTATTTGATTTTTGTCAATAAAATCGGCATACTCAATAATTATTTTGTTTGACTTTTCTTGAGCTATCAAAACAAAATCAAACATTAAAATACAGAAAATGAGAAGACTAATTTTTTTCAACAGTTTTTTATATTTGACGAAGACCAAACGCTTAATTATTTTACAATAGTTTGTGTTCTGTCTGGTCCAACGGATATTACTTTTATAGGTACTTCAAGTTCTTTTTCAATAAATTCAATATATTCTTTTAGTTCTTGTGGCAGTTCGTTATAGGTGGTCATTTTTGTTAAATCGGCTTGCCATCCTTTCATTTCGGTATAAATGGGTTGGACATTTTCTGGCTCAATATTGTAAGGCAAATGATTAATAATCTCTCCTTTATAACGATATGAAGTACAAATTTTTAAGGTTTCAAAACCAGATAACACATCTCCTTTCATCATGTAGAGTTGGGTTACACCATTTACATGAACTGCATATTTAAGTGCTACTAAATCAAGCCAACCACAGCGTCTAGCCCTACCTGTTACTGATCCAAATTCATTACCTATTCGTGCCATTTCTGCTCCCGTGTGATCAAATAACTCCGTTGGGAATGGGCCACTTCCTACTCGTGTGGTATATGCTTTAAATATTCCGAATACATCTTTAACTCTGTTAGGAGCTATTCCTAGACCAGTACAAGCACCCGCTGCCGTAGTGTTTGAAGAAGTTACAAACGGATAGGTACCAAAATCAACATCGAGCAATGAACCTTGAGCTCCTTCTGCCAAGATAGATTTTCCTTCTTTTAATGATTTGTTCAAATATTCTTCAGAATCTATGAAGGTAATTTTTTTTAAGCCATCTATTGCTAAGAAAAACTCGTCTTCCATTTCTTGAAGATTATAATCTAAATTAACATCATAAAAGGCAATCATAGACTCGTGTTTGTCTGCTAAGGCTCGGTATCGGTCTTTAAAATCTTCAAGTTCAATATCGCCCACTCTCAAGCCGTTTCTGCCGGTTTTGTCCATGTATGTAGGACCAATTCCTTTTAATGTAGAACCAATTTTTGCTTTGCCTTTAGACGCTTCTGATGCGACATCTAACAATCGGTGTGTGGGTAAAATTAAATGGGCTTTTCTAGATATAAAAAGCTTTGAGGTTACATCCATATTAAATTTTTCTAAACCTTCTATTTCTTTACAAAACACAACAGGGTCTATTACCACACCATTACCTATAATGTTTATGGCATTTTTATGAAATATTCCCGATGGGATAGTTCTCAAAACGTGTTTAATACCATCAAATTCTAGTGTGTGGCCGGCATTTGGTCCTCCTTGAAAACGGGCAATAATATCATATTTTGAAGTAAGTACATCTACGATTTTACCTTTTCCTTCGTCTCCCCATTGTAATCCTAATAATAAATCTACGGTCATTTTTAAAATTTAGTTATATGATGTTGATATAATTTTAATTAACTGCTGTTGTAATACGTTTTTATTTGATTTTTTTTGTGGCATAAAAATAGAGCGAATGATTGAGTATTTCAATACCAAAAATATCTTGCATAGTTTCCTTAATTTGCTGAATCCTTGGGTCGCAAAATTCAATTACCTCTCCAGTGTCTGTCATGATAATGTGATCGTGCTGTTTATCAAAATATGATTTTTCATAATGTGCTTGATTTTGGCCAAATTGATGTCGCCTTACTAAACCACATTCTAATAATAATTCTATGGTATTATAAAGTGTAGCTCTGCTAACGCGATAGTTTTTGTTTTTCATTTTGATGTATAGTGATTCTATATCAAAATGCTCTTTTGAATCATATATTTCTTGAAGAATGGCATAGCGTTCAGGGGTTTTGCGATGTGCTTTCTCCTCTAAAAACTTGGTAAAAACATTTTTTACTACTTCTTGATTTGTGTTGTTTTCCATGGCATTCGTCAACAAAATAGTTGCAAAGATAATCAAAGTTGCATGTTAGAAGTTTAAAGTTTAAAGTTTTTTATTCTATTTTTTTAATGTTTTATTAAGAATTCTATGAATAGATACTATACCTATTGGAATTCTCAAAATTCAAACTTCTTCAATAGATATTCTTTTTCCAATTTATCAGCTCTTAAAAAACACTCAAAATTAAACTAACATATATTTGTTATCATAAGAACACCTTTGAAAATTATTTTTTATTACAAAATAGGCTTAAAAAAAACTATACATTACTTTTAAATTAGGAATTAACTTCTCACATTGAAAAACAAATAATTCATATTTTGTTTAACTTTTTTTAATTATTTCTATACAATTTATTTTGTTTTTGTATTTTTGTTTAATAAAATTTTGTAAATAATGAACAATGTAAAAAACGTGTTTAGTATCAAAGATTTTGAAAATCTTTCTGGAATAAAAGCTCACACTATTAGAATATGGGAAAAAAGGTATAATATTTTAGAGCCAATGCGAACAGATACAAACATTAGATGTTATGATATCAAAAATTTGCAAAAGTTACTTAATATTGTATTACTTCATAATTATGGTTACAAAATTTCAAAAATTGCTAAGCTTTCAACAGAGGAAATACCTGTAAAAGTATCTGAGATAATTTCTCAAAAAAGTGCAAAAACACATGCAATTAAGTCATTTAAAATGGCAATGATGAATTTTGATCATACATTGTTTTTTAATACATACGATGAATTGCTTAAAGATAAAACATTCAAAGAAGTTTTTAATGAAGTTTTTATTCCATTAATGGAAGAGTTGGGATATTTGTGGCAAACAGATACAATTTCTGCCGCACATGAGCATTTTATTACCTATCTTATAAAACAAAAATTACTGAGTATTACTGAGAAAATTCAGTCCATACCCGCAACAAAAACCGATAGAGTTTATGTTTTATATCTTCCATCAAATGAAATTCATGAACTGGGTTTGATGTATTTGAATTATGAACTTTTAGATAATGGGTACCAAACAATTTTTTTGGGCGAGAGCGTTCCGATTGAAAGTTTGATTGATTTAAAAAATTACTTTGAAAAAATCACTTTTATTGGCTATATGACTGTAGAACCTACGCCAGAGGAAATACCTGCTTACTTAGAAAAAATAGAACATAACTTACTAAAAAACACGCAACACGAATTGCTTTTGTTGGGCAGATTAACAGCTTCCATAAATCAGTCAAAATTGTCAGAAAAAATTAAAGTGTATCACTCCATTTCAGAATGTATATTAAGTTTGTAAAATGAATAAAAAAATAGCAATTATTGGTTCAGGTTTCTCCTCATTAGCTGCAGCTTGTTACTTGTCTCAACGAGGAAATGAAGTTACTGTTTATGAAAAAAATAACACCTTAGGAGGCAGGGCAAGACAGCTAAAAAAAGACGGTTTTACTTTTGATATGGGACCATCTTGGTATTGGATGCCCGATGTTTTTGAACGTTTTTTTGCCGACTTTAACAAAAGACCTTCTGATTATTATCATTTAACAAAATTATCTCCAGCTTACAAGGTTTTTTTTGGCGTAAATGATTTTATAGCTATATCAGATAATCTGCCTGATATAGTTAAGGAATTTGAATCTATAGAGGCTGGTAGTGGTTTAAAATTAGAAAAGTTTATAAATAATGCTAGGGATAATTATGAGGTGGCTATTAAAAAACTTGTTTACAGACCAGGGGAACATATAGGAGAGCTTATTACAATGGAGTCGGCTGCAAAAATTAATCAGTTTTTTTCTAACATTAGTAGAGATGTTAGAAAACAATTTAAAAATAAAAAACTTATTCAAATTTTAGAGTTCCCCGTTTTATTTTTGGGTGCAAAGCCTTCAAAAACTCCATCATTTTATAGTTTTATGAATTTTGCTGATTTTGGATTAGGTACTTGGCAACCCACTAATGGTTTTTTTGATGTTGTGGATGCCATGGTGCTTCTAGCAAAGGAGCAGGGGGTTGTATTTGAAACAAATGCTACTATAGAAAAAATTATTGTGTCGCAAAATACTGCTAAAGGGATTGTTTGTAACGGAAAACAAATTGAAGCCGATATTGTTTTATCTGGAGCCGATTATCATCATACGGAAACCTTACTAGACATTCCATATAGACAATATTCAGAAAATTATTGGAATACTAAAACTTTTGCTCCTTCTTCTTTGTTGTTTTATGTGGGGTTTAATAAAAAATTAGAGCACATTGAACATCATAATTTGTTTTTTGACGTGGACTTTAATACTCATGCACAAGAAATTTATGATAATCCAAAATGGCCAACAGAACCATTGTTTTATGCTAATTTTACATCTGTTACAAATCAAAAGACAGCTCCTGAGGGATGTGAAAATGGTTTCTTTTTAATACCCTTGGCACCAGGTATTGAAGATACAACAACACGTAGAGAAATGTATTTTGAAAAAATTATAAGTCGTTTTGAAAAAATAACTCAGCAAAATGTAAAAAATAATATTATCTTTAAAAAATCTTTTTGTGTAAATGATTTTGTTAGTGAGTATAATTCTTATAAAGGCAATGCTTATGGAATGGCAAATACACTATTACAAACTGCATTTTTAAGACCAAAATTAAAGAGTAAAAAAGTAAAAAATTTATATTTTACTGGTCAGTTAACCGTTCCTGGTCCGGGTGTGCCGCCAGCACTTATCTCTGGTAAATTGGTTTCTGATTTAATTGAAAAATATAATTGATTTTACTACCTTTAAAATAGTTTGATTGTAGTTAATTGTTACAAATATTAAATCGTTACTGAACTAAAATTTGTACAATAAAAATGCAAAAAGTTTTTAATAACTTGTTCTGACAAACAGTTATCAACATTAAAAATCAATAAACACATAAATATGAAAGTATTGTTTGACAAAGTTTCTAATGCTTGTAGCGTAATGGTTACATCTACATACAGTACTTCTTTTTCAAGTGCCGTTAAAATGTTATCACCCAGCATAAGACAACACATCTACAATATTTATGGTTTTGTTCGTTTTGCCGATGAAATTGTAGATTCTTTTCATGAATATGATAAATCCTATCTTTTTGAACGATTTGAAAATGATTTAAAAGATGCTTTGACTCAAAAAATTAGTTTGAATCCTATTTTAAATTCTTTTCAAAGCACAGTAAATCAATATAATATACCAATGGAGTTGATTGATGCTTTTATGAAAAGCATGCGGTTAGATCTTAGTAAGAGTTCTTATGTAACTAAAGAAGAATATCAAGAATATATTTATGGTTCTGCAGATGTGGTGGGATTAATGTGCTTAAAAGTTTTTGTAAATGGAAACGAAGAGCAGTATAACGAGTTAAAAGCCCCAGCCATGCGACTAGGTTCTGCTTTTCAAAAAGTAAATTTTTTAAGAGATTTGAAAGCTGATTATGAAGAATTGAGTAGAACGTATTTTCCTAACACTGATTTGAACAAACTCGACGAACATTCAAAACAACAAATAATTGCAGATATAGAAAGTGATTTTGATGCCGCTTTTGAAGGAATAAAAAAGCTTCCGCTAGAGGCAAAGTTTGGCGTTTATACGGCTTATAGATATTATAAAAAGTTACTCAAAAAACTTCATGCAACTCCATCATTAGAAATTAAAAATACCCGAATTAGGGTTTCTGATTATCAAAAAATGCAGTTACTTGCTCGTTGTTATGTTAAATATAGGCTGAATATCATTTAAGGACACCTCTAAAAACTCCTTTTTATTACGAAATAGTCTTTTAAAAAACTACTGCGTT
>DAINSR010000076.1:3797-8943 GCA_036741255.1 Flavobacterium sp. | reverse complement strand
CTCTGTTAATGCGAAAGTAGCTCAGTTGGTAGAGCTCCAGCCTTCCAAGCTGGTTGTCGCGAGTTCGAGCCTCGTCTTTCGCTCTTTAAAGGTTGTCTAAATTTTTAGACAACCTTTTTTATTATCTTTAAAATTTGTACTTTAGAAGTTTGAAAAAAGTATTACAGTTGTTGTAATGTTTAAAAGAAAAGCCTTTTATAAAAATATTTATTTTAATGCCTTGTAATTTCTCAATGATTAATACTATTGATTAGTTTTAATGAAATTTTTGAAGTAGTATAAAGAAATAAATTAAATTGACTTGAAAAACAAAGAGAATATTTCCATAAAACGATATGAATCATGTTTTTATGAAATTTGGAATGAGTTTGTAGCGAATGCAAAAAATGCTACTTTTTTATTTCATAGGGATTTTATGGAATATCATCAAGACCGTTTTGAAGATTATTCTTTGCTAATTTTTAATGAAAAGAATAAATTACGTTCTATTTTGCCAGCCCATAAATCTGGCGACATTATTTTTTCTCATCAGGGTTTAACTTATGGTGGTTTTGTGTTTGATGCTTCAATTTTCCTTTCAGAATGTGTAGAAGTTGTTAAAAGTACATTGCAATTTTTAAATTTAAATGGTTTAAAGACACTGAACTTAAAAATAATTCCTGCCTTTTATCACTTATTGCCAGCAAACGAAATAGATTATATTTTATTTGTATTGAATGCCAAATTATATAGACGTGATAGTATTGCTCTGTTAGATTTAGAACATCCATTACCCATTTCTAGAGTTAGAAAAAGAGGCGTTGAAAAAGGTGTTAAAAATGGTTTGTTGATAAAAGAAACTCATGATTTTAAAGAGTTTTGGGATCAGATTTTAATACCAAATTTAAAGCAAAAGTACCGTGTAAATCCTGTACACACCTTGTCTGAAATTACTTATTTAAAATCTAAATTCCCCAATGAAATTAGGCAATTTAATGTGTTTTTTGAAGACAGAATTGTGGCAGGAATCACTATTTTTGAAAAGGGAAGGGTTGTTCATCCGCAGTATATTTCTGGTGCTGATAGCTTGAACAACTCTTTAGGGAGTATTGATTTTTTGTATCATTATTTACTAAATGAAAAATATGCCCACAAAAAATATTTTGATTTTGGGATATCTAATGAAAATAGCGGCAAAAACCTGAATAAATCGTTACATTATTTTAAAGAAAGTTTTGGCGGTCGCACCATCAATCAAGATTTTTATGAAGTGGAAACTGCAAATTATGTATTACTAGAACATGTGTTGCGATGATTAAATTTTTAGATTTACAAAAGATAAATGCACAATATCAAAACGAATTTCATCAAAAGCTGCAATTGGTTTTAGATAATGGTTGGTTTATTTTAGGCAATGAAGTAGCTCAATTTGAAAAGAATTTTGCCACATATACCCAATCAAAATATACTATTGGTGTAGGCAACGGTTTAGACGCACTGATATTGATTTTTAAAGGATACATGCAACTGGGTTTACTACAAAAAGGTGATGAAGTATTAGTCCCCGCAAATACTTATATTGCAAGTATTTTGGCAATACTACACGCTGATTTAGAACCCGTTTTAGTGGAACCAAAGTTAGACACTTATACCATCAACCCTGATTTAATTGAAGAAAAAATATCTCCAAAAACAAAAGCCATTCTACCCGTACATTTATATGGACAGTTGTGTGAAATGGACAAAATTTATGAAATTGCCCTTAAAAATAACCTATTACTTATAGAAGATGCCGCACAATCTCATGGGGCATTTTTAACATTTAAAAGGCAGAGTTTAGACGTTAAGAGGGCATCTGCATATAGTTTTTATCCAGGTAAAAATTTAGGAGCTCTTGGTGATGCTGGAGCTATAACTACAAACGATTACGACTTAGCAAAAGTAGTATTATCGTTGCGAAATTATGGTTCTGAAAAAAAGTATCATAACAAATTTGTGGGTTTTAATAGTCGTTTAGACGAATTGCAAGCCGCTTTTTTGAATATAAAATTGCCTTTTTTAGATTTAGACAATCACAAACGAAGAGTTATTGCCAAACGCTATTTGTCTGAAATTAAAAATGACAAAATTATACTGCCCACAGTTTCAAAACACAGTGAAGATTTAGATCATCATGTATTTCATTTATTTGTTATTAGAACTGCAAACCGATTAGATTTACAGCACTATTTGCAGTACCATCACATTGAAACCATGATTCATTATCCCGTTGCACCGCATCAACAAAAAGCTCTTGAAAAATGGAGTCATCTGTCATTTCCTGTAACTGAAAAAATTCATAGAGAGGTGCTGAGTTTGCCCATTTCTCCAATTTTAACAGAGGGAGAAGTTGATTTTGTAATTGATGTTTTAAATAAATATTAGATGTATATATTTAAAAAAATAGCTAAAAAAGAATTATTAAAAATTACCTCTCTAAATAGCGTGAGTGTTTTTTTTAAAATTATTATTGGCTTTATAACATCAAAGGTAATTGCACTATTTATTGGTCCCAGTGGTATGGCATTAGTGGGTAATTTTAGGAATTTTTCAGCCGCTATAGAAGGTGTTGCCACACTTGGGTTTACAAACGGAATTGTAAAATATATAGCCGAACATGAAAAGGATAAAGAGTATTTAAAACGATTTATTTCAACAATTTTTGTTTCTATATTTTTTATGATTACAGTGTTGTGCATTTTTATTTATGTTTTTGCCTCAACATTAAGCCATTATATCTTTGGTGTTAATTTTCAGTTTGTTGATATTCTCATAATTTTTGGTTTAGTCTTACCTTTATATGCTACATCTCAAATCATAATTTCTATAATTAACGGTTTGGGTGCTTTTAAAAAGGTTATTTACATTAATATTATTGGAAATTTATTAGGTCTTATAATCACGGTTGGATTAATTTATTATTATAAAACCTTTGGAGCACTCTTGGCTGTTGTATTAATCCCGTCTGTTTTATTTTTTGTAAGCGTATTTTTTATTCAAAAAAAAATAAATTTAGCCCAATTTATTTCACTAAAGTCATTTGATTTTTCTTTATTAAAACCAATGTCAGAATATTCATTGATGACTTTAGTTTCAGTAGTTTTGGGTTCAACAGTTTATTTGAATATTAGAAAAATAATCATTGAAACATTAGATATCAAACAGGCAGGCTATTGGGAGGCATTATCAAGAATTTCTAATTATTACTTTTTATTTTTAACAACCATCTTAACAGTATATTTTTTGCCTAAATTGTCAAAATCAAATTCAAACAAAGAAACTAAAAGTGTTTTTTTAAGTTACTACAAAGAAATATTTCCGTTTTTTTTTATTGGTTTAATTTTAGTTTTTGTTTTAAAAGATGTTTTCATAAAATTAATGTTTACCAAAGAATTTTTACCCATATCAAAATTATTAGTATGGCAGTTAATTGGGGATTTCTTTAAGGCTATGTCGTTAATTTTAGGATATCAGTTTTTTGCAAAAAAATTATCAAAAGCTTTCATCATCACAGAATTAATTTCGCTAACGATACTTTGGTTTTCTAGTTCCTATTTTCTAAATTTTTTTGGTATTGAGGGCATAGTAATGGCTCATGCTTTTACTTTTTTTACGTATTTTTTTATTTTGATTTTCTGTTTTAGGAAAATTTGGTTCACCTCCTGATTTTACTGATTTTCAAGAAAATCCTGCAGATCATAGTTCTGGTAAATAAATCTATCTTCAAATCCCTATTGGTTTAGATTATATAGCATTATTGGTTTTTTCAAACGATAGTATATCAAACATTTTAGTTAAAATCCATCCATCTCTCTAAATACATCTTCGCCACTTTTAAACAATCGTGTTCCTTTTTTATAAATTCTATGGCATTTTGACCTATAATTTCAATTTGTTGTGGATTTTCAATCAAAAATGAAAGTTTTTGTACTAAATAAGTAACATCGGGCAAGGCATTTATAGCAACTTCATCTTCTTTTATCTTATAATGCTCTAAAAACTCTTTGTCAGCACCCGTAAACACTACTTTTCCTTTTGCCATAGCTTCTAAAGCGTTGTATCCTTGATCATATCCATACACTTGGTCTAACAAAATATGGCAGTCATTATAAATGTTAATGTATTGACTATAAGGCACATTTTTAATAACTTGTATATTGATTTTTTCGTTATACCTTTCTTTGATAATTAGTAGTGCCTCTTCAAAAAAGTGAATTCCCTTTTGGTTTATATTCCCAGAGTTAATCCCTAAAAAGATGTTTATTGTACCGTTTGTTTTTTTAAAATTGTAAGGCTCTTTACAACACACCGGATTAGGAATCATACTTATAAATTTAGAGTTGTTTTTTAGAGGATTGACATAATCTAAATCTGATGCAATAACGCCACAGATATGTTGATACAAATAATTGTGAATTTTTTTGTGGGTTATAGTAGCATATTCAAACATATAGCGGTATTCTTTTTCAACTAATGCTGTTGTTTCAAAATAAGGATTCATAATAGAATAGCGTTCTTTTTTTTGAAGCATATGATTCAGTGTCATATAATCTACTCCACTGCATAATAAAAATACCTTTTTATTTTGTTTTATTAACTTTTTCAGCAAGTAAAATTCAAATTTCTGTATGGTTTGTATGGGGGCTTCATTGATTAATTGCACCACATCAAAATCTTTTAGCTTATCTAAATGAAAATAAAATCGAATACCTCGTTCTATTTTTGAAATATCAAATTGTAAGATTTTATATATAATTTGACGGGAAATATTACCAAGTTTGCTTTCGCACCATATAGCCCGATGCGAATAATCTGCTGGGTAGTTTTTAAAACCATCGCCGTTATTTGTAAGTATCACATCATGACCAAGCTCCACTAAACCCTCTTTTAAAGAATTGTGCAATTTGCTATATTCACCCACAAGAAGTATTCGCATTTATTTTTTACTTAATTAAAGCTAAGTTATATAAAGTTTGATATTTTTTCATTAAAACATCTATTAATTTCTAATTTCACAATAATTTTAGGGTTAAATTGCTTCCTAAATAAAAAAATTTACTTTTAGTTTCATTTATTTTCAAAAATTTGAATAACTTTATATTATATTTTAAATAAAATATCAAATATC
>DAINSR010000076.1:0-3787 GCA_036741255.1 Flavobacterium sp. | reverse complement strand
AGAATGAAACATTTGTTACAACAATTTGCACCCATTTTAGAGACTTTGTTTTATAAACAAATTTTTTGTTTTGCTTTTTGTTTTCAAAAGCAAAATACTACTAGACTAATTCTTTTGAAAACCTCTTTTTTAGTGTTTTTTTTCTTCTTGGGCTTATCAGGTTTTGCACAAACTACTTCTTATAAAAAAGAATTATATTTTTCAGTTGAAATTGCTGAGGTATTAAAAATAATTTCTAGTAAGACTGATTTATATTATACGACAGGTATAAAATCTGACAAAAAAGAAGCCTATATAAAAGTTAGTATCTATGACAAAGAAAAATACGAATCACTTCCTGAAAATGATAAAACCAAAGCATTTATGTATGGTTTTAGAAACAGACCATATACAGAGCAAAATGTAGAATTTCAAGTATTCCCCTTTGAACTTACTCCACGAAATAGATGGGATTGTTATTGGAATAAATGTGATGATCCTTTTGTAGATGATACAGGAACACTGCTTTATGATTCCAATGATATTAGAATGTTTAAAAAAGCATTAATAGCAAAAAAAGAAGAATTGCATCAATTTTACTTTATAGATACTAATCCATTAGAACTTAATAAGTATGATGCTAGTTCTGGAATTTATAAGTCAGGTTTAGAAAGAGAATATTGTAATGTTATTGTAGTCATTGAAATTGTGAGTGAAAATCCAGCATATCCCGCAGAGTTAAATAGAGTTCAGGCAATAAGAATTCCTGGAATTGGCGAATTTAACCCAAACAATAGTAGAACCGTTGCTATTGATGTTTATAGAGAAAGTAAAACAATACCTGTTGAAAGTATTGTTATTTATAATGATTATCAAAACTTAATTAAAAATTTATCTGTATTTGAAGGTGATTCATTGGTCTTTAAATCAAAAGATCCTTGTAAAATTGCTGGATTAACAGATATTTCTATTATGAGGTGGGCTGGTGAAAGTATTTATATGGCTAATTATATTAAAGAAGGTATGCACAAGCCATTTTTGTTTTATGACAGTAATGTGCACGGCATTAAGTTGAGAACCTACCCTGAAGAATGGAATAAGCCAAGCTTTGGGAGCAAAGCAAAATATCCTGTTTGGGAAAAGGAAAACCCTTTGATAAGTAATGAATACAAATATTATTGGATAGCAAACACGCGTAGAGACTTACTTAAAGAGTTTACTGATACTGAGTTAAATAGTAATGTTGTTTTAAGCCCATACAAATCTGCCTATGATTTCAAACAAGCTCTTCCTGAAAATTTTCCTGCCGACGGTTTTCCTAACAGCAATAAATTTTCAGGATTTACTGAGTTTATATATGAACAACGAAACAATCAAAAGGAAGGATTAAATTATGAAGTGCTTCAAGCTTTTAAAAACGGGAAAAAAGGAGTTGCTGGTTTAGATCCAGATGAGATTATTTATCCAAATTTTCCTAAATCAGACATTACATCTAATTTAAATTTAATTAGCACAAGAGTATTTAATTATGTAAATGGTGATTTTTGGAAAAAATATCCTAATAATTTTGAGTCTATTAATTCCACGCTTATAAATACGCTTTCTGTTTTAGGGACATTTTATGAAGGGGGTAAAAGAAATCATTTTAGGGGATTTGAAATCGTAGACCAAAATTTATTTACACACAGATCTGGTGGAGAATTTATAGATGCTAAGTATTTTGATTATACCACACCTCAACCCATGTTTAATCATAAACGCCCTGTTTTTTATAACCCATCTGTTGATAATAAACCTTTGTTTGAGGCGCCTACAAAAATACAGTTTCAATCAGATATTGACAATCAAACTTTTCATTTAAATTTATCGGTTTTATCTCCACTAGAGGGTAAACATTATGGAATTCCCTATAACCAGTTAAATCCGAACATGCGAAAAAATCCATTAGTGAATTTTTATGGCATCATTAGTGGTCCAACCTATGTAGCACGACATAAAGAAAATGTTACTTATACCGTTAGTAATTTACCAAACTTAAATGATGTACCTGGTCTTTTTCAATTAGTATATACCCATGAAGACAGTAATGGTTTTTTATTTAAGAAAGTTAAACTAGTGCATGAAGGTGAACCAAGTTTTACAATTGACAAATTTGGTGGTGGAGGATATCATGAAATTACACTTTATTATTATAGAACTAAAAACACTAATTGTACGCCTGTTATTATTGCTGGAAAGGAATTAATAGATGTTGATTTGCGTTTTATTTTTTCTCCTAATACTTCAGATGGTGTTGACTTTAGCTATAATCCAACAGAAGTTTTTGGTGAAAATAATCCCAAGATTTTATATGGAAAAGTACGATTGGCAGAAAACAAGGGTGTGGGTAATAACTGGTTTATTGGTTCCAGAAATGAAAAGTTTATAACAGATAACTATGGATTAAATCATGGCTATGACGATCATAATGTGGTTCGTTCTTATGTTTTAGGTAACGAACAAACCATTACTTTGTCTGTTTTAGATGCTGATCCACACTCTTTTGTACATTATCAACCCGACTGGTATTTATCTGAGCGAAGATTGAGTAAACGACTAACCGACGCTGAGATGAAAGACCCTAATGGGATGTCAAAAATAGTATGGTATGCTTCTAAAGATGTAGAATTTAAGGAGAAAGTTTTATTAGGTTATGGCAGACATCAAAATATTCCTGCTTCGCAGTTTATGAGTGGTACTACTTTTGATCCAACCCCTTTTTATGTGAAAGCAGAATACAACAATGCTAACTTTATTATGGTAAAGATTATTCCGTTTTATCTATCTTCAAAATATTTGATAGCTGATAACTCACCACCTACTATACCAATAGGCAGAGTAAAATCCTATACTATGAGTGATACACAGTTTGAGGTTTTTAAACAATTAGCAGGAAATCAAGTTTCATTATCAGACACTAAAGATGATTTTTTCATCATGAGGGTACAAGATATTTTAAGTTCTTATACTTATGGTCAAGAGTTTGATTATGATTTGAAAAAATTAAATCGTGGTCCAAGATACAGTGCCACAGGAGATGGTAAACAAGTGGGAGAACACACTCGTTTTTCTCCTGAAAATAATTTTGATGCTCGTTTTACATGGTTTATAGATAGTCAAACTAATAAAAACAAGTTTAATTTAATTTCTTATGATTTTATAAATGCAACAGATCCGTTTCTTAGTTATTGGTTTCCAAAAAATTGGATTCGTCACTTAGATGGTTTGCCTCAATCTCCTGAAATACCTTCATTTAAAACTAATACGAGTATATTTGTGCCATTTAACGAAACACTCAATCCAAATATTGAAAATTTTAACAATAATAGTGGTTCTTTGCCAGAACCTTGGCAGGTTCGTATGCCTTGGATTGCTCAGTCGGGTTTACATGGCTATAAAACACGCTGGAACATTAAAACAGTTTTTGATATTGACAAGTTATTTAATAGAAGTGAAATAGGTAAAGCATATAGAACACCTAGTATGACCTCCAATGATTATAATTTAATAACAAATGGTACTAATGGAGATAAAATTTTACCTAATTTTACAGATGACTACAGAGAAGCACAGGAGTTTTTCTGGCATTTAAAAACAAAAAGAATGATTGTTATTAGCAAAGATAGATTATACCAAGAATACCCATCAGGTATAGCTTCATTGGATGTAGTGGTTTATAATTCTCCGTCATCACAAGATCAAAATGGGATTGCTGTTTTTTATGGTTCTGTTTCAATACCTGAATATCTTCAATCTCGAAATGCAACTG
>DAINSR010000075.1:0-8970 GCA_036741255.1 Flavobacterium sp. | reverse complement strand
AGGCATCATATCAGGAAGCTTAATAGCTCTTACTTTGGCGGTGCCAGTGTTTGCTGATAAACTAATTTTTACATTTTTAATTTCAAAAGTTCTTAATTTTTCAGCACCAATAATAGTATTACCTCCATTATTTGAAGCAAAATAAGCATTGTTTACATTTCGGAGATGTTGGAGGAGTTGATTTTTAAAATACATTCTAGTTTTAATGTATTTATTATCTGTGCTACCCTTAAAAAGTGTACTTTGGCTATTTACACCATCATTATAATTTGCTCTATATAGTAAATCATCGTTTGAAGCATGCAAATCTAAGGTGATAGTTTGGTCTTGATTTAGAATTTGATTTTTATGTAATAATATACCATTTCCTAATTTTTTTTCGTTGTGTGATTCTTCTAGCTCAAAACGAAAAAAATCTATAGTACTCAAACTTTTAATAGTCTTTTCTGCTTTTTGAGGACTAACATTAAAATCAAAATCAATGTCTTGCAAGTTTGGAATTAAATCTTGCACATAACCTCCAGACACATTACTTATCCATGTTTCCTGAGGGTCTAGGAAATTTTTAAACCCCTGTATTAAATCATTATCAATCCAAGAGTTTGTAATAGAAGAAAACCTGTACAATCCCCTCTCTCCAGATTTAGTAATCATTCCATTAGATAAGACTGCAGAAACCTTACCTGCATTTTTATCCATTAAGGGGGATCCGCTACTCCCTCTTTGCGGAAATGCCGCATTATTCCATGTTTTATCAGTCATTATTAGTCTTTTATTTGTAAAATCGTAACCAAAACCGTCAAGTTTAAATGTTGAAGTAAAATATAATTCCTTTGGACTTACAAAAACTTTTTTTACATCTCCACGTGGATGAGAAATATTTAATAGATTTTCTTTGATAAATTTTGGATTTAAGTCCCATCCTAGTGCATAGGTGTTATAGAAAACTGTTTCAGGTTTTTCATACTCAGTTGGATTCATCGACATTTTTTCATAATCAACTTCTAATAGTGCTAAATCTGATAATTGATCTAATATTTTAGTTTTGTATGCAATTTTGTAAACTTTAGTTATATCACTATTCACCAAATCACTTCCTCTGTCTGTTGCATGAGGAATTTCATAGTTAAAAGATATGAATATATCATCATAATCGGCAACATGATGGGCAGTTAGTATATAAAATTTTCTTTTACTACCTTCAAATGAATTTTGAATTGTATTGACTAATTCCCCTGATCCTCTTTTCCATTTATTATCTTTTTTTATAAAAACAACAACAATTGCTCTTTTAAAATCTTGAAAATCAGAACCACTAGTATGATTAATGTTTCTATTATCTACAAAAGAATTTCCGATAGTTTGTGTAATTTCAGGATAGTAATTATCAATTTCACTAGCATAATTAATCATAAATAGCGTACTCTGACAAACTACATTTGTAAAAATTAAAGAAAAAATTAATATCAGAATATTTTTTTGCATAGAATTTACAATGAGAGAATAAAGAATTTGTTGGTTATAAAACAAACACAATATAATGCTTACACGAATTTAAGCATTCGTAATCAATAACAAAACAATTCTAAAAGATATTCTCAGAGAAGTTCAAAATCTTATCTGACATTTAGCATTTAAAAATCAAATTTATAATGAGCCCCAAGCATCACTTGTACAGATTGCACAGGAAAATTAACCCACCTTTGATAATTTTGACCCAAAAGGTTATTGCCTTTAACAAAAGCTATAAGGCGTTTATTATATTTATAACCTAAGTGGGCGTTTATATCTAAATAACCGTCTAATGTTACCACTTGAGTAGTGGCTATTGGCATAGAAAAAGTTGTGAACGGTTGATTTTGAATATCTTTTCTATCTCCCACAAAAAAAAGTTTAGTCCCCGCATACCATTTTTCTGATAAGATTATATCTAATGCCGAACTCAACTGAAATGTGGGCAAATTCCACGCTTCTTGCTCATTATTAACAGAGTAACTATTTAATGAACCATTAATAGTAAACGAAATATTTTTTGAAAAATCGGCTTTTAATTCACCAAAACCAGTTAGGGTTTTGACATGGTCATATACGAGTTGGAATGAATTACCAAAAGCATATCCGTTTGTATTTGTGGATTCAAAATCAAAAGTATTGTTTTTAAATAATGCTTTTGCCTCTTCATCTTTATAAGAAGCTCTAATATTAAAAGAAACGGTATTTGATAATTTCCCTTTCAACCCTGCAAAAATATCATACTTTTGATTTGTGGGAGAAACCACCAATGTGGGAGATACAAAAGGATTAACATCAACAAAATCCGCATAAGAATTTTGATGCAAAGTTCCTTCTGCTCCTCCATAAGCAATTAAAATATCGGGGACAATTTTAAATGATGCGGTAATGTGAGGATAAACAAATATTTTGCTATCTGAAACAGTATCAAATTTTTGAGCACTGTAAAATATTGAAGCACCAAACTGAACCGAGTATTCGTCGTTTTGTAACAAAATACTGGGACTAGCTCCAATATTTAAAGAGCCATAATTTAAAGCGGTTGTTAATGGATAAAAGAATTTATCAAAATTTCCGCCCACATAATCAGCAATAACATCTAATTTTACTTTTGTATTTAAAATTTCAATTGAAGTTTCTGGTTTTATATAAAATCTATTTTCAGCAGAACCTGTGGCATCAGAAAAACGTTTTAACAAAAAGGTTGAGTGATTAAGAAAACCATCGTTCAACCCCAGTTTTCCTCCCAGTTGAAACGTATTAAAACGCTGCCTTTCTTGAATATTAGCAATCAAATTTGTTTCAGCAAATGGAACACTTGAAACGGGTAAACCATACCAATAGCTCACTTGATTTTTATAGCCCAAATCTAAATTGTAATACATATTTGAATTACGATTCCCAAAGGTAACATCGGCAGTAGTTGTGGCAAATTTACTATCTAAAATTACATCCTCAATATTGCCATTTGATGATAAATGCCTTATCATGCCACCCACATACTTGTTTTTATCTAATTTTTCTGTAATAAACAACTCGGCATTTAAAGTAAGATAATTTCCAAGTCCTAAGGTAGCGTAATTATTGTATAGTTTTTCTTTTTTTGATTGTTCAACACCAGCAGCCTTTCCTTTTGCAGGTGTAAAAGTAGAAGCTACAGGAAATGAAAATATAGAATAAGTAATCTTCTCTTTTTTAATGGTGTCATCATCTTCAAAACTGGGTGTTTCTTTTACTTTAAAAGCATCTGAAATAGTGGGACTATAAGGTTTTACAATATTAACTACTTCTGAACCTATGTTTTCATCTTTTTTTTGTGAAAATGAAAATTGCGTTAAAAAAACTGCAAACAAGAGTATTATATTTTTTAGATGATTCATTTTTATAATTTTTAGTTTAAAACTACCATAGCATTTATTGGATTTGACGTTTGAAAAGTAGTGTTACTCTTTTTTATTTTTCTTTTACAGACGAATTTCGTTTTGACTCTTCTAGTTTTATTTGTTCTAATTCTGCTTTAGCTTCTGCAACTACATCAGGAAGTTCTTTGTATTCGTTCATTACCATTTGCAAAATTGAAGTTGCTTGAAAACTGTCTTTTAATTGATAATAATTTTTTGCCATAACCACTAAACTTTTAGCTGCAAAAAATTCATATCCAGAGTAATCTTTGGCATATTTTTCAACAATTTTGTTAGAATCTGCAAACTTTCCGTCTTTGTTTTTAAAATAAGCATCATAATACAAAGCCTCTGCGGCTAGTTCACCTTTTGCACTTTTTTGTAAATTTTGATATGCTTGTTTTGCTTTAACTTCGTCATTTGTTTTCATGGCTGCACGTGCCACAATGATTTGTGCATCATTTTTAATACGCTCTTCTATTTTAGTATTGCTCAAAACTTTTTCTGCATAAGCCACCGCATTTGTAAAATCACTTTTTTCATAAAAAGACTTCATCAAGTTAGACTGTGCAAATATTACATTTTGAGGAAAATCAGCCTCCGTTTCTAATCTTTTTAAAATGGGAATTGCCTTATCGTATGTTTTTGCTTTCAAATAAACCTGTCCCAAACGAGCTAATGCTTGTTCTGAAAACTCATTGCGAGGTTTTTCTATAACAAATTCGTAGTGTTTTATAGCATTATTTTCAAGACCGTCTGCATAGTATAATTGAGCCAAATAAAAATGAGCTTTCAGGGCATGAATTCCGTTTGGAAAACTACTGATGTATTGCACAAATCCAGATATAGCTTGTTTAGTATTGTTCATTACATATTGCTTCTCGGCAGCTTCATAGGAAGTGTCATCTAAATCAGCATTACTCACCTCAATAAAATTTAAGGTTTTTACCCAGTTAGCATATTCGTTTACTCTTCCGTTTTCTATATAAATCAATCGAGCAGTAGAAACAGCCTCTAGTGCTTCAGGCGAATTTGGAAAATCTGCCGCCACTTTTTTAAACTTTGCAATGGCTAAATCTTCTTTTGAATTGTTATAATGAATGAGTCCTTGTTTTAAAATTGCTTTAGCTAAGTAAGAACTGGTTTTGTGTGTTGCTATCAATTTATTAAAAGCTTGAGTTGCTTTATCTACTTTATTTTCAATTATATACGTATTACCCAATTCATACAAAGCATCATCAGCATATTGTGAGGAAGCATAGTTTTTTGAAAAATTTTCTAAATCTTCAATCTTTCTTTCGTTTTTACTAACAAAACCATAGCTAATTGCTTTTTGATAAGCGGCATAATCTGCATTGGCACTTTTCAAATCCAATACTTTATTATAAGCATCCATGGCTGGCCAGTATTTAGTTGAAATAAAATTGCAATCGCCCAAACGCAAATAAGCATCAGCTAATTTCGTTTTATCCGTTTTAGATTGGGCAACAAATGTGGTAAAACTTGCAATGGCATTGTCATATTCTTTTAATTTAAAATAAGTGTAGCCCAAATTGTAATGAATAGTGGCATTTTCTGGAGTAGATAAAGAAGCTGTATTATTTTGAAACTGCTTAAAAGTAATTTTTGCATCAGAAAATTGTTCTAAATGATACTCTGTTTCTGCTTTCCAAAAAAGAGCTCGGGCAGTATATTTTTCATCTTTATTTTCTAAAACAGCCTTTTTAAATAATTGCAAGGCTTCTTGATTATTACCATCAATATAAAGTTCTAAACCTCTGTAAAAAAGAACCATTTGATATGCTAATTTGTTTTCTGGTGCTTTGTTTTTTTCTAAAAGTGATAAAGCATCTTTGTAATTTTTTGAGGTAATATAAGAACTGATTAATAAATTATTTATCTCTTGTTTATAAGATGAATTAGGATATTTATTGAGGTAAGATTGTAAAACCTCTGGCGTACTTTTAAACGGATTTCCTATTTCATAACTCAGTTTAGCATAATTTAAAAAAGCATCTTCCTGAATTTTAAGGTCAAAAACCATTTCAGAAGCGATTTTGAAAGCAGTTAAAGCTTGATTCTTTTTATCCGTATTCAAATAACATTCTGCTAAGTGATAATAGGCATTTTGAGCCACAGCATCGTTTCCATCAATTATTTTATTAAATTGTAAAATTGCATTTTCATAATCTTTTTGCTGATAATAAGCATATCCTAGTTGATAAAAATCGGTGTTATTCCATTTGCCTTTTTTGCCTTTATAATTTACTAGGTATTCAATAGCCTTGTCATATTGCTTTAAATTAAAATAACTTTCGCCAATAATTTTTGACAATTCACTAATATCCAAACCCTTATATTTAGACATTTGCTCTAATCCTAAATCAATAGCTTTTTGAAAATTACCTAATTTAAAATTCATATCGGCCTGAAAATAACCCATTTTTTCTTTATAGCGGTCTTGGTCAGAAACCTTATCAAAATAATCATTTGCCTTTTTATAATCATCAGTTTCATAAGCTAGATAACCCAAGTAATACTTGGCCTGATTACCAAACTCTTTAGAATTAACTACTTTATTAAAATAAGCAGTAGCCTCTTTAGTGTTTTTGGCATTAAAATGAGCATAACCCTTTTGAAAATTGAATTTTTTACGCTCTAAATTTGTTAAAATTCTTTCGTCAACTTTGTCAAAATATTTAAGTGCTTGAGGATAATTACTCTGATCAAAATAATAATGAGCCACTTCTAAAAAAGCTTGGTTTTGTTTAGAGCTTGTTGGATATTTTTCTACAAAATCTTCTACAAGTTGTTCTGCACCTGTTTGATTAAGTCTAATAGCACAATTAGCAATATAATAAGCACAGTCTGATTGAATTTCTGAGTCAGAAACTTCATGTGTAATCTTATTAAAAATAATTTGAGCTGATAAATACTGCTTGTTGTTATAAAGTTCAATAGCTTTATCAAATTCTTTATTTTTATGAGTATAAACAGCCGTTTGCTGGGCATGAAGCGGTGAGAATTGCGAAATAAAATATAAGAAGAAAAAAAACTTTATTGGCTTCATAAATTTTTTGTTTAAGTAATCAAAAGTATGCAATTTATCAAATTAACGAATGCAAAGGGGTTAATATTGTGAACAAGGTTTTAAACAAACTGTATTATTTCAAGTCAAAATTTATATTTTGAATACAACAATAGTATATGTACTTTTACAAAATTAAACTTCAAAATTATGTCAGAAGCTATTTTATCATTACAAAACGCAGGAATTTATCAAGAAAACGAAATGGTTTTAAACAACGTTACCTTAGAAGTAAAACGGGGCGAATTCATTTATTTGATAGGCAAAACGGGTTCGGGAAAAAGTAGTTTTTTAAAAACATTGTATGGAGATTTAACACTAAAAGAAGGCGAAGGAACTATTGTAGATTATGATTTGCACACTTTAAAAGAGAAAGATGTTCCATATTTGAGAAGAAAATTAGGAATTGTTTTTCAAGATTTTAAACTGCTTGCAGACCGAAGTATTTATGAAAACTTATTGTTTGTTTTGAAAGCAACGGGCTGGAATGAAAAAGCCGAGATGGACTTAAAAATTGAGGAAGTTTTAGATAAAGTGGGCATGAAAACACAGGCACATAAAATGCCTCATCAAATATCTGGTGGTGAGCAGCAACGCGTGGCAATTGCCAGAGCTTTATTAAACGACCCCGAATTAATTTTAGCAGACGAACCAACAGGAAATCTAGATCCGCAAACTTCTGTTGAGATTATGAATGTGCTAAAAAATATAAACAAAAATGGAAAAACAATTCTAATGGCAACACATGATTATGCTATAATAATGAAATTTCCATCAAAAACACTCAAAGTAGAGGACGGAACAGTTTTTGAAGTGGTGCAACGTGCGGTTTAAATATGAATAAGACGATTTTTTATAAAATACTATATGGTTTTGCGTGTGCAATTACACTTCTTTTTGTAGCAAGAACTAACACAATTACTCATCCAGACTCTTTAGGATACATTAATGCGGATTTGATTAGAAGTTTTGGCTACCCAATGTTTCTAGCTATACACAAAATTATTTTTGGGAGTCAATATTTAGCTGTTGTTTCATTTTCTCAATGTTTATTTATTTTAATAAGTGCCTATATTTTTACTAAAACAATTGAAAAACACCTTATTTACAATAAATTATATGTTTTTTTGTTGTTTGTGATTTTGTTAGTCCCCATTTTTTTTGAAACAAAAGTTGCAAATTCCATTTTGAGTGAAGGGATTTCTTATAGTTTGTATTTACTATTTTTGAGTTGTTTTTTTGAAATTGTTTTTACACCAAATCCAAAAGTTAAATACTTTGTGATTAGTGTATTGCTGGTTTTTTTATTAATCAACACTAGAGGTCAGTTTTTGTTTTTAATTCCGTTTCTAATTCTCATTTTAGCTTTAAAACACTACCATAAAAAAATTGACACTAAAAAGTTCTATTTACTTTTTGTATTGATAATAGTAATACCAATTATTAGCATTCTAACTGATAAAACATATCACAAAATTAAGCACAATCACTTTGTATCAACCCCGTGGACTGGAATACAATTAGCAGCGTTGCCATTTTTTCTTTCGCAAGAAGAAGACGCAACCCTATTTAAAAATGATACAGAAAAAAAATACTTTCTTTTTGTTTACAAAAAAATAAAAAAACAAAAGTTGCTCTTGAGTCAGTTAAATCCTGATGAATATGACTATGACTTTTATGCCAAAAATTATACAACTATTTGCAACACTACACTAAGTGAGTATGGCGAACTATTTTTTAAAAATGATAATGCATTAGTCAGAACCGTTAAAAACGATAAAATTACAATAAAAATTGCACTCATTCTCTTAAAACAACACCCCATTAAATGGGGAACTTTTGTAGTTAAAAATTTGTACAATGGTTTTTATTCTATAAGTTATTTTGTTACCTTAATTTTTTTATTGTTCATTTCGTTTGCATATTACTTAAAAACGAAAGCAAAATTGTTTTTTGTAGTAGCTTTTTTAAGTTTGTTAGTTTTTTTAAACTTAGTATTAATTGCACTCGTGGAACCTATTATAGCTAGATATATTTTCTACAACAACTGGGTATTTTTAGTTATTATTACATTTCTAATTGAAAATTCTACACAAAAAATAAAATCATGTCTTTAGAATTATCAATAGTAATGCCTTGTTTAAATGAAGCTGAAACACTAGAAATTTGTATTCAAAAAGCAACTCATTTTTTACAACAAGAAGCTATTGCAGGTGAAATTATTGTGGCAGATAACGGGAGTGTTGATGCATCTGTAGAAATTGCAAAACGTAATAATGCTGTTGTAGTTAATGTTCCTAAAAAAGGATATGGTAATGCTTTAAAAGCAGGTTTTAATGTGGCAAAAGGCAAATTTATTATCATGGGCGATGCTGATGATAGTTATGATTTTAGTAATCTTTCTTTATTTATAGAAGCTTTGAGAAATGGAAGTGATGTAGTAATAGGCAACCGATTTGAGGGCGGAAT
>DAINSR010000074.1:0-9007 GCA_036741255.1 Flavobacterium sp. | reverse complement strand
TAAAGATGCTACTCCAAATGGTAGTGTTAAAAAAGGAGCTGTATCTACTGCGGTTGTAGTTCGTACTAAAAAAGAAGTGCGAAGAGCAGATGGATCTTACATTCGTTTTGATGACAACGCATGTGTGTTGTTAAACGCTGCAGGTGAAATGAGAGGAACTCGTGTTTTTGGTCCCGTTGCCAGAGAACTTCGTGAAAAACAATTCATGAAAATTGTATCATTAGCACCCGAGGTGCTTTAATTATATAAAATGATGACAAAGTTAAAAGTAAAATCAGGAGACATAGTTAAAGTTATAACTGGCGATCACAAAGGAGAGCAAGGTAAAATTGTTTCTGTGCTACGTGATAAAAATAAAGCAATTGTAGAAGGTGTAAATTTAGTATCTAAACATACTAAGCCAAGTGCGAAAAGCCCACAGGGCGGAATTGTTAAAAAGGAGGCTCCTATTCACATATCAAATTTATCTTTATTAGATCCAAAATCTAAAAAAGTTACCAAAGTTGGTTTTAAACAAGATGGTGATAAAAAAGTGAGATTCTCAAAAAAATCTAATCAAGTATTATAGTGATGGCTTATATACCTAGACTTAAACAAGAATATAAGAGCAGAGTAATTTCTGCACTTACTGAAGAATTTGGTTACAAAAACGTTATGCAAGTACCTAAGCTTGAAAAAATCGTTGTTAGCCGTGGTGTTGGTGCAGCAGTGTCTGACAAAAAGTTAGTTGATTATGCTGTAGAAGAAATGACTAAGATAACTGGTCAAAAAGCAGTTTCTACTATTTCTAAAAAGGATGTTGCATCTTTTAAGTTAAGAAAAGGAATGCCAATTGGTGCTAAAGTAACTTTACGTGGCGAAAGAATGTATGAGTTTTTAGATAGACTAATAACATCTGCTTTACCTCGAGTAAGAGATTTTAATGGTATTAAATCTAATGGTTTTGACGGTAGAGGTAACTATAACCTTGGTGTTTTAGAGCAGATTATATTTCCAGAAATTGATATTGATAAAGTTAATAAAATATCTGGTTTTGATATAACCTTTGTTACAACAGCATCTACAGATAAAGAAGCAAAATCGTTATTAGCAGAATTAGGGTTACCTTTTAAAAAGAATTAAATTATGGCTAAAGAATCAATGAAAGCCCGTGAGGTTAAAAGAGAAGCAACTGTGGATAAGTATGCTGAAAAAAGAAAAGCTCTTAAAAAAGCTGGCGACTTTGAAGGTTTACAAAAATTACCTAAAAATGCTTCACCCGTTCGTTTGCACAATCGTTGTAAATTGACTGGAAGACCAAGAGGGTATATGCGTCAATTTGGAATTTCTCGTGTTACCTTTCGTGAAATGGCAAATCAAGGTTTAATTCCTGGAATTAAAAAATCATCTTGGTAGTTTGAAAAATAGTTTGTACTTTTGCAAACCAAAAATAAATTAATTAACTGACTAAAGGTTCTTTTGATGAGTATCATTTGAAAACCATAGTCGAAATTTACATAAATATGTACACAGATCCAATAGCGGACTATTTAACGCGTATTAGAAATGCCGTTAGAGCTCAACACAAAGTTGTTGAGATACCTGCGTCAAATCTTAAAAAAGAAATAACAAAAATTTTATTTGATCAAGGTTATATTTTGAGTTACAAATTTGAAAATACTACTGTTCAAGGTAGTATAAAAATCGCATTAAAATACGATAAAGAAACTAAAGAATCTGTAATTAAAGATATACAAAGAATTAGTAAACCAGGTTTACGTAAATATTCTAGTTCTTCTGAAATTCCTAGAATACTTAATGGTTTAGGTATTGCTATTGTTTCTACATCTAAAGGTTTAATGACAGGTAAAATGGCAAAACAATTAAATGTGGGTGGAGAAGTAATTTGTTACATATACTAATATAAAAGAAAAATGTCAAGAATAGGTAAAAATCCAATTACAATTCCAGCTGGTGTAACAGTGAGTGTTAAAGATACTGTTGTTACAGTCAAAGGTAAATTAGGCGAGCTTAATCAAGAATTTTCTGATGTAACAGTATCCATAGAAAATAATCAGCTTGTTGTTGAACGGTCATCAGATCACAAAAATGAGAGAGCGAAGCATGGTCTTTATCGTTCTTTATTTAACAACATGGTTGTTGGTGTATCAGAAGGTTTCACAATACAATTAGAATTAGTAGGGGTGGGTTATAGAGCTTCAAATCAAGGTCAGAAATTAGATTTAGCTTTAGGTTTTTCACATAATATAGTTCTTGAAGTCGTTCCTGAAGTTACAGTAGAAACTATTTCAGAAAAAGGTAAAAATCCAATAGTAAAATTAACATCATTTGACAAACAATTATTAGGTCAAGTTGCTGCCAAAATCAGAGCTTTTCGTAGACCAGAACCTTATAAAGGAAAAGGTATCAAGTTTGTAGGTGAGGTGTTAAGAAGAAAGGCAGGTAAATCAGCTTAAAATTAAGAAAATGTCATTAACAAAAACGGAAAGAAGACAAAGAATCAAATTCAGAATTAGAAAGATTGTAAGCGGGACTGCTTCACAACCTCGATTGGCTGTTTTTAGATCAAATAAAGAAATCTATGCTCAAATCATAGATGATGTAAATGGAACTACTTTAGTTGCAGCTTCATCGAGAGATAAAGGTGTTACAAAGAGTACAAAAATAGAAACTGCCGTTGCAGTAGGTAAGTTAGTAGCTGAGAAAGCTCTTAAAGCTGGTATAACTTCAATTTCTTTTGACAGAGGCGGGTATTTATATCACGGACGTGTTAAATCATTAGCTGATGGTGCAAGAGAGGCTGGACTTAAATTTTAATTTGTTATGTATAATAATTATAAAAACGTAGAATTAGTTAAACCTAGTGGTCTTGATTTAAAAGATCGTTTAGTAAATGTTAATCGTGTTACTAAAGTTACAAAAGGAGGTAGAGCTTTTGGTTTTTCTGCTATTGTTGTTGTAGGTGATGAAAATGGTGTGGTTGGTCATGGTTCTGGAAAGTCAAAAGATGTTTCTGAAGCAATAGCCAAAGCGGTTGAAGATGCTAAGAAAAATTTAGTTAGAATACCTTTGCAAGGTCAGTCCGTACCTCATGAGCAAAAGGGTAAATTTGGTGGTGCTCGAGTATTTTTAATTCCAGCTTCTCATGGTACAGGAGTTATTGCAGGTGGTGCAGTAAGAGCGGTGTTAGAATCTGTGGGAATTCATGATGTATTGTCAAAGTCTCAAGGTTCTTCAAATCCTCATAATGTAGTAAAAGCAACATTCGATGCTTTACTTCAAATGAGAAGTGCAGTTACCGTAGCAAAACAAAGAGGAATATCTTTAGAAAAAGTATTTAAAGGTTAATTATAACAGGAAAATGAAAAAAATACTAGTAAAACAAGTTAAAAGTAAAATCAATTGTCCTCTTACACAAAAGAAAACATTGATAGCTTTAGGTCTAAGAAAAATGGGACAGGTTGTTGAACACAATCACAATAAAGCTATCCTTGGTATGGTAAACAAAGTAAAACACTTAGTTTCTATTGAAACTAAATAACACATATAGTTATGAATTTAAGTAATTTACAACCAGCGGAGGGTTCAACCCATAATCAGAATAAACGTTTGGGTAGAGGTGAAGGATCTGGTAAAGGTGGTACTGCGTCTCGTGGTCACAAAGGTGCTAAGTCTCGTTCTGGATATTCAAAGAAAATTGGTTTTGAAGGTGGACAAATGCCACTTCAAAGACGTGTTCCTAAATTTGGTTTTAAAAATATAAATGGAGTTGCTTATCAAGGCATTAATCTTGATACACTCCAGTTTATGGTTGATAATGGTATTTTTACTGATACTGTTGATTTTACTTCTCTGGTAGATGCCCGTTTAGCAACAAAAAATGATTTGGTTAAAATTTTAGGTCGAGGTGTTTTAAAATCAAAGCTTAAGGTAAGTGCTCATAAATTTACAGAAACTGCAAAATTAGCAATTGAAAATGCAGGTGGTGAGGTCGTTATCTTATAATTAATTTAGAAAATGAAGAAATTTATAGATTCTTTAGTTAATGTTTGGAAAATAGAAGAGTTAAGAAATAGAATTTTATTGACTTTATCTTTGTTACTCGTATATCGTTTTGGTGCACAAGTAACTTTACCAGGCATCGACGCTACTAAATTAGACAATTTAACTAATCAAACTGACAAAGGTATTGGTTGGCTTATAGATGTTTTTACAGGTGGTGCTTTTTCACAGGCTTCTATTTTTGCATTAGGAATCATGCCTTACATTTCCGCTTCTATTGTGGTTCAGTTGATGGGAATTGCTGTACCTTACTTGCAAAAACTTCAGAAAGACGGTGAAAGTGGGAGAAAAACTATAAATCAAATAACAAGATGGCTCACTATTGCAATTACTCTTGTTCAGGGGCCTGGTTATATATATAATTTGTATGCAACTTTACCTCAGGAAGCCTTTATATTGGGTTTTGATTCTTTTCAGTTTTTGTTTTCTTCAGTATTAATTTTAGTAACAGGTACTGTATTTGCAATGTGGCTTGGAGAGAAAATTACCAATAAAGGTATTGGTAATGGTATTTCTTTATTAATAATGATAGGAATACTTGCTAGAATGCCAGAAGCATTTATACAAGAAATTGGTTCACGAACATCACAAGCAAATGGCGGTACGCTTATGATTGTACTGGAGATAATTATTTGGTTACTTGTAATAGTTGGAAGTATATTACTCGTGTTGGCAGTTAGAAAAGTTCATGTTCAATATGCGAGAAGGTCTGTAAGTGGTGAGTTTGGCAAAGATTTAATAGGGAATTCTAGTCGTCAGTTTATTCCATTAAAGTTAAACTCATCTGGAGTTATGCCAATTATTTTTGCTCAAGCTATTATGTTTATACCTGCTGCTGTTGCTGGTTTTTCTGAAGCTGAAAATGCACAATCAATTGCAACAATGTTTCAAAATCCTTTTGGTCTAGTTTACAACATTGTTTTTTCTTTGTTGATTATTGTTTTTACCTACTTCTACACTGCAATTACTATTCCAACAAACAAAATGTCAGACGATTTAAAGAGATTTGGTGGTTTTATACCAGGCGTTAAACCTGGTTTAGAAACTTCTGAATTTTTAGATAAGATAATGTCTCTTATAACCTTTCCTGGTTCACTTTTTCTTGTAGTTATAGCTGTGTTCCCAGCAATTGCTGTTAGTTTGTTAGGTGTTCAAGGTTCTTGGGGTTATTTTTATGGTGGAACATCTCTTTTAATTATGGTTGGGGTTGCAATTGATACAATTCAACAAATAAATTCTTATTTGCTTAACAAGCATTATGATGGTTTGATGAGGAGTGGGAAAAACAGAAAAGCATTAGCTTAATTATTATTTATGGCAAAGCAATCAGCAATAGAACAAGACGGAACAATAATAGAAGCATTATCAAATGCTATGTTTCGGGTTGAGTTAGAAAATGGACATATAGTAATTGCACATATTTCTGGTAAAATGCGTATGCATTATATAAAGTTATTACCTGGTGATAAGGTTAAATTAGAAATGAGTCCTTATGATTTGTCCAAAGCAAGAATTACATACAGATACTAAATTTAAAACATGAAAGTTAGAGCGTCAGTTAAAAAAAGAAGTGCCGAGTGTATTATTGTACGCAGAAAAGGCAGATTATACGTAATCAATAAAAAGAATCCTAGATTTAAACAAAGACAAGGATAATTATGGCAAGAATAGCAGGGGTTGATATACCCAAACAGAAAAGAGGAGTTATTGCATTAACATACATTTTTGGTATTGGTAATAGCAGAGCTAAAGAGATTTTATCTAAAGCTCAAGTTAGTGAGGATAAAAAAGTTTCAGATTGGAATGATGATGAAATTGGTGCCATTCGTGATGCAGTTTCTTATTTCAAGATTGAAGGTGAATTGCGTTCTGAAATTCAATTAAACATTAAGCGTTTAATGGATATTGGATGTCAAAGAGGTATACGCCATAGAGCGGGACTTCCTTTAAGAGGACAGCGAACTAAAAATAATTCAAGAACAAGAAAAGGTAAGAGAAAAACTGTTGCAAATAAGAAAAAGGCAACTAAATAATATTTAATGATATGGCTAAAGCAACTACAAAAAAACGTAAAGTTATCGTTGAATCATCTGGGGAAGCTCATATTAATGCGACTTTTAACAATATTATTATTTCACTAACTAATAGAAAGGGTGAAGTTATCTCCTGGTCTTCTGCTGGGAAAATGGGGTTTAGAGGTTCTAAAAAGAATACTCCGTATGCCGCACAAGTGGCTGCTGAAGATTGTTGTAAAGTAGCTCTTGATGCTGGTCTAAAAAAGGTTAAGGTATATGTAAAAGGACCTGGAAATGGCAGAGAGTCTGCTATTAGATCTTTACACAATGGTGGTATTGAAGTTACTGAAATTATTGATGTTACCCCTATGCCCCACAATGGGTGCCGTCCTCCTAAAAGACGTAGAGTTTAATTTCAATTTTATTTGTTAATATTAATTTAGTATAAACTAGATAGAAATAAGTTATCGGAGGATTTGACCTGAATTCATAACATCTATCTTAAATAATTTAAAATGGCAAGATATACTGGTCCCAAAACTAAAATTGCTCGTAAATTTGGCGAAGCAATATTCGGAGAAGACAAAGCCTTCGAGAAACGAAATTACCCTCCTGGACAACACGGGATGTCTAAACGTAGAGGAAAAAAATCAGAGTATGCTGTTCAACTTATGGAAAAGCAGAAAGCTAAATATACTTATGGTATTTTAGAACGTCAGTTTAGAAATTTATTTGAAAAGGCAGCTGCTGCTTCTGGTGTAACAGGTGAAATACTTTTACAATTATGTGAATCTAGACTTGATAATGTTGTTTATAGAATGGGAATTGCATCCTCACGTAGAGGGGCACGACAAATTGTATCTCACAGACACATTACAGTAAATGGCGAGTTAGTTAATATCCCTTCTTATCAATTAAAAGCTGGTGATAAAGTTTCAGTGCGTGAAAAGTCTAAATCTCTTGAGTCTATAGAACGTTCATTGAATAATTCTTCACAGGTTTATGAGTGGATAACATGGAATAATGATACTAAAGAGGGTACTTATGTTTCGGTTCCAAAGAGATTGCAAATACCTGAGAATATAAAAGAGCAACTTATCGTTGAGTTGTACAATAAATAAAAATACACATTAGTAATTATGGCAGTATTTAATTTTCAAAAGCCCGATAAAGTTATCATGATCGATTCTACCGATTTTGAGGGTAAATTTGAGTTTCGACCTTTAGAACCTGGTTATGGTTTAACAGTTGGTAATGCATTAAGAAGAGTTTTACTTTCTGCTTTAGAAGGTTTTGCTATAACTTCTGTACGAATAGAAGGTGTTGATCATGAGTTTTCAACAATTCCAGGTGTCGTAGAAGATGTAACTGAAATTATTTTAAATTTAAAACAAGTGCGTTTCAAACGCCAAATAGATGATGTTGATAACGAATCTGTTTCAATGTCAATCTTAGGTAAAGAAATTATTACTGCTGGAGATTTTCAAAAATTCATTTCAGGTTTTCAAATTCTTAATCCAGATTTAGTTATATGCAATCTTGATAAAAAAACATCTATCAATATGGAGTTATCTATTGAAAAGGGTAGAGGTTATGTTCCCGCAGAAGAAAATAAAAAGCCTAATACTCCAATTGGGACTATTTTTACTGATTCTATATATACACCCGTAAAAAATGTTAAATATAGTATTGAAAATTTTCGTGTGGAGCAAAAAACAGATTATGAAAAATTAGTTTTTGAAATACAAACGGACGGCTCTATAAATCCAAAAGATGCATTGACTGAAGCTGCAAAAACTTTAATTCATCATTTTATGTTGTTTTCAGATGAAAGAATTACACTTGAGGCAGATGAAATAGCGCAAACAGAATCTTATGACGAAGAGTCGCTTCACATGCGTCAGTTATTAAAAACAAAGCTTGTTGATATGGATTTATCAGTAAGAGCTTTAAATTGTTTAAAAGCTGCTGAAGTTGATACTTTAGGCGACTTAGTTTCCTTTAATAAAAACGACTTAATGAAATTTCGTAATTTTGGAAAAAAATCTTTGACAGAACTAGATGAGTTGGTTGCCGTTAAGGGTCTTACTTTCGGAATGGATTTAGCAAAATATAAATTAGATAAAGAATAATATAGTCACGAATTTTTCGGGATTAATTTTAAGATATCATGAGACACGGAAAAAAATTTAATCATCTTAGCAGACAAAAAGGGCATAGAGCTTCAATGCTTGCTAATATGGCATGTTCTTTAATTGAACACAAAAGAATAAATACAACAGTTGCTAAAGCAAAAGCACTTAAAGTTTTTGTGGAACCTTTAATTACAAAATCTAAAGAGGATACTACACACAATCGTCGTATTTGTTTTGCTTATTTAAGAGATAAATATGCTGTAACTGAACTTTTTAGATCAGTTTCTGTAAAAGTAGCTAATCGCCCTGGGGGTTATACTCGTATTATTAAACTTGGTAATCGTTTAGGTGATAATGCAGATATGGCTATGATTGAACTTGTTGATTTCAATGAGTTATACAATGGTGGTAAGAAAGAAGAGAAAAAAGGCAGAAGCCGTAGAGGTAATAAATCAAAAAAATCAAATGAGAACATTACAAATGAAAGTCCAGCGAAAGTAGCTGATTCTTTATCAAGTGACTCAAAAACTGATTTATCTTCTTCAGAATCTGTTTCCGAAGAATCCAACATCAATAAAGATTAATCATTTTTATTTGTGTAAGTATAAAGGGTAAACTATTTTAGTTTATCCTTTTTTTTAGGTTTAATAGTCAAAAATAGTTGGTAAAAACCTTTCTAGATACTATAAAATATGATATTCCCGAAAGTTTATTGAAATTCGTTTCAATAAACTTTTTTTATTTAGGGTCTGCTGAAAAACTATAAACCATTTTATTTGCAGGGCATTCAGTGCT
>DAINSR010000073.1:0-9107 GCA_036741255.1 Flavobacterium sp. | reverse complement strand
AGTAGTTTTTTAAAAGACTATTTCGTAATAAAAAGGAGTTTTTAGAGGTGCCCTTAAGCTAGTTGCACTCCAAAAACACGCCCCACTAATGCGGTTAATGCCATAGCTATTGTACCCCAAAAAACTACTCTTATAACTGCTTTTTTTACACTAGACCCACCTGTTTTAGCTGCTATTGAACCTAAAAGTGCTAAAAATAAAATGGCTAAAACATATAAAAAATATTCCATGTTATGTACCGGTAAGAAAAGCGTAACTAAAAATGGCAACGCACCACCAAATGTAAATGAAAGTCCGGATGCCATTGCGGCTTGAAAAGGTTTTGCTTGACTAATTTCGTTAATACCTAATTCATCTCTAACATGAGCACCCAATGCATCGTATTCAGTTAATTCTTGAGCAACTTTTAGGGCAGTTTCTTTTTTTAAACCTCTTTGTTCATATATCTGAGCCAATCTTTCTAGCTCTATATCTGGCATTTCTTTTAATTCTATAATTTCTCTTTCAATATCAGCTTGTTCCACATCTGTTTGAGAACTTACAGAAACATATTCACCCGCTGCCATTGACAAAGCTCCTGCTACAAGTCCTGCAAGTGTAGCTATTACAATAGGTTCTCTAAATTCGCTTGCTGCAGCCACACCAATAGCTAAACTTGAAGTGGACAAAATACCATCATTAGCCCCTAAAACGGCTGCACGAAGCCAATTACTCTTGTGAATGTAATGGTTATCTAAGTAGTTATCAATTTCGTTTTGCATGGTTTACTGTATAAATTGATTGATGTAACAAATTAAATTAAAATTACTATTATCTAATGGAGACGCATAAAAATTTTGTAAATACTATTCTTCAACTTCGTGATCAAAAGAATTTTCTGTTTCAATTGTTTGTGATGCATTTTTTCTAATTTCTGTGTGACGAATTTCACCACCTGAAGTACCTACTAATGTTGATAAAATCACCGAAACCACTGATGTTAATAGTACAATGTAAGATGCTAATGACGTTTTGGAATGTTTTTTTATTTGGAAATATAACCCCAGTATAGAAAAAATACCTAGTGCATATAAAACTTTTATAAAAGTTTCGGCAAACTCTTCATGCTCATGAATGATACTGTGTGAAATACCTAACTCTTCCACTATCTCCTCTGCTCCTTCTCCTGTGATCATTGAGGCCTGAGCCATAATTGTGCAAAAAATAAAAATAATATAAGCGGTATTTACAAGAATCGTTTGTTTTTTTATGATTCCGAATGCTAAAATTCCAATTCCAAAAAATAATCCGATAATTGGGAAATGGTTTACAACTAAATGAAAATGTGCTTGATTCATAATTTTAAATTTTAAATAATATCAAAAACTCCTTTAATAATAATTTTTGACGATGGGTTAATAGATTGATTTATAATAATTTCTGTGAATTTTTCTGATTTTTCTCCTATTTTGACTTCAGTTTTTATGAACACATGATTTTTTGTTGAATTATTTTTTTCTAAAAGTACATAATTTTTATCATTCTCTGAAATAATTGCTTCAGATGGTACAGCCCACGCTTCTTTTGATTCTGTAATTATGGTAGCATCTACAAACATACCTGTTAGTAAACGTTGTTTTATTGCATCGTCTAAATGCCCATGAACCATAATTGTTCTATCGTTGCCTTCAATTGATTTTCCCACTAATACCACTTTTGCTTTAAACTCCTCATTTGTGGCCTGTGGAACTTTAAAAATAATGTTTTGATTTTGTTTAACGTGCAAAATATCTTTTTCAAAAACAGCAAGTTCAATATGCAAATGTGAGGTGTCCACAATTTCTAAAATTACATCAGATGCCCCCATATACATGCCTACACTTGCATTCATTACTGTTACATCTCCTGAAATGGGAGCAAAAATGGTTATGGTTGATGTGAGATTTCCTTTTCTAACTTGTACTGGAGATATGTTGAGTAATTCTAATTTTTTTTGTAAACTTTGATACAATCCCTTATATCTTTTGTAGTCGCTTTCAGCTTTTAGATAGTTTTTTTGAGAAGTTATTTTTTCATCAAATAATGTTTTTTGACGTTCATATTCAGATTTTAAATAACCCATTTGCTCTGCTACTTCAATATAATCTTTTTGAATATCAATATAATCTGTGTTTTCTAAGGTTACTAATGCTTGCCCCTTTTTTACTTTATCGCCAATGAGCAAGTGTGATGATTTTATATATCCCCCTAAAAACGATGTTATTTTAACTCTATTTATGGGGGGTACATCAACTTTCCCAGATGCTTTGACTCCTAAATTAAATTTTTGCTTTGAGGGGGAAGAAACTTCCATTTTCATTGATGAAAATTGTTCTTGCGTAATGATAATTTCGTTTTCATTTTTAGCTACAACAGGTTCAACGGTTTCATTTTTGCAAGAAACTGTTAAAAAAGTTGTTATTACTACAAGATATGCTATTTTTTTCATTGGTTTGATTTTAAGTTATTCTAAAGAAATATAATGAAGATTTAACAGACTGAGGTTATATTGCAACAAAGTGTCTAAGTAATCTAATTGAAGTGAAGTGGCGTTTTCTAAACTCATAATGTATTGAAAAAAATCAATTTCGCCATGTTTATAACTCATAGATGCGGCTTTAAGGATTTCTTCGGCAAGTTCTTTACCATATTCGTTATAATATGTAATTCCTTGATTAAATTTTTCTAAGTTTTGCTTTTCAAAGTTTGTGTTAGCATCTAATTTACTAAGTTGATTTTCTTTTTGCGATTCCCAACTTTGTAATTCCAATTTTGCAATTTTATTTTTTGCTCTATTTCCGTTATAAAATAATGGTATAGAAACTCCCACTTGAAAACCATATAATGATGATGATAACCCCGTGTTTTTACCCTGAAAATATTGAAGATGTAAATCAGGTAATGCTTGTTGTTTTTGATATGCCAATTGGCTCTTGTTATATGATGTAATATTCTCAAAATAAGAATCATATAATTCTTTATTATTAGTATAACTTGATATATTTTGAACTTCTAAATTTGTTTTTTTTATTTCAATTTTTTCATCAGATTGAATCAAAGATTGTAGTTTACTATATAAAGCCAGTTTATCATTTTTTAGCTGTGCCAGTTTTGTATTTATTTGTCTAAACTTTGCCTGAGCTGTAATTTTTTCTAAATAATTACTCTCGCCAAGTTCAAATCTTCTATCACTTGCTTTTGAAAAGTTTTGATATAAACTATCTAAATATTGGTGCAATAGTTCTTGATTTTGAATAAAAACAATTTGGTTATACAGTTTAGAAATTTCAAATGACAATTTATTTTTTTGAAGTTCAAAATTTGAACGTTCTTTGTCATAATCAGCTTTTAAAACTTTTTTATGAGCACCATAAACAGTAGGAAACGCAAAGGATTGTTGAACTCCAAAGACTTTTATGGGCACGTTGTTTAAGGCTAAATTGTTTTGATCATAACTATAATAAATCGTTGTTTTTTCAATAGAATAAGCCAGTTTTATGGCCGCTTTTGTTTTATCTACTTGTAATTGAGCGGCCTGTATGCTTTTATTATTTGACATAGCAAGAGTAATCAAACTATCTAATTCACTAGAAGGATTTTGAGCAAATGCAAAACCAGAACACAATAGAAACAAAATACTATAAGTACCTGATTGATGTTTTTTAAATCTTGGCTTTTTAAATTCTTTAGTATCTAAAACCTTATATAAAACAGGTAAAACAAGCATTGTTAATAGTGTAGCTGTAAATAATCCACCAATAACAACCGTTGCAAGTGGTCTTTGTACTTCTGCACCTGCAGATGACGAAATAGCCATTGGCAAAAAACCTAGTGCAGCCGCTGCAGCAGTAAGTAAAACGGGTCTCAATCGATCTGTTGTGCCTTTTAAAATGAGTTCGTCTATATCTTTCATGCCGTTATGTTTCAATTCCTTAAAATGTTCAATAAGTACAATTCCGTTTAAAACCGCTATACCAAAAAGAGCTATAAACCCCACACCCGCAGATATACTAAAAGGTAAATCTCTAATCCACAATAACAAAATACCTCCCACAGCGGATAACGGAATGGCAGAATATACCATAAGGGCTTCTTTTACAGAGCTAAAAGCAAAGTATAATAAAATAAAAATTAGCAATAAGGCAATAGGTACTGCAATCAATAATCTGGCTTTTGCACTTTGTAAGTTTTCAAACTGCCCTCCATACGTTATTCTATAACCCGTTGGAAGTTGAATTTTTGCTTTAATAATTTTTTGAACATCATCTACCACACTTTGTAAATCTCTATTTCTAACATTTATTCCCACCACAATTCGTCTGTTTGTATTATCTCTTGATATTTTAGCAGGACCAGTTGTATAAGTTATTTTAGCAAGTTCTTGAAGCGGAATTTGAGTCCCACTTGGGCTAGAAATAAATACATTCTCTATATCCTGAATACTTGATCTACTCGATTTGTCAAACCGAATTACCAAATCAAATCGTTTTTCGCCTTCAAAAACAGTTCCTGCGGCTTTTCCTGCAAAGGCAAGAGAAACAATTTCATTTACATCTGATATATTTAAACCAAACTGTGCTAGTTTTAATCTATCATAAATAATTGCCATTTGAGGAAGTCCTTCAGTTTTTTCAATTATAATATCTGAAGCACCAGGTATGTTTTTAATTTCAGTTGCTATTTCGTTTGCTTTTTTGGCTAACAGGTCTAAATCATCTCCAAAAACTTTTATAGCAACATCAGAACGTGTGCCTGATATTAATTCGTTAAAACGCATTTCAATGGGCTGAGTAAACTCAACTTCCATATTGGGTATTTTTTGTTCAATAGCCTCTTTTATTTTATCCGCTAAAGCATCTTTTGTATCAGCACTCACCCACTCCGATTTTGGTTTTAACTTAACAATAATATCACTTTCTTCCATACTCATTGGGTCTGTGGGCACTTCTGCAGCACCAATTCTACTGACCACTTGATCAACTTCTGGAAAATTCTTTAAAATAATTTGTTCAATTTTTGTAGTGGTTTCAATGGTTTTAGATAATGACGTACCCGTTTTTAAAACAGGCTGTATGACAAAATCCCCTTCGTCTAAAGTTGGGATAAACTCTCCTCCCATAGTTGTAAATAATCCTATGGCTAAAAGAAGAAGCCCCACAGCACCAAGCAAAACTTTTTTAGTGTTGGCAATAGCCCAATTTATAGAGGGTAAATACCATGAAGTCAAAGTACTAATTAATTTGTTAGAAAGCGAATTTGGGTTTTCTTCTCTTGGTTTTAAAAACAAGGAAGAAATCACTGGCACATAAGTAAAACATAGTAGCATGGCACCAATTAATGCAAAACTAAATGTCATAGCCATGGGTTTAAACATTTTACCTTCTACGCCAGAAAGTGATAAAATAGGAATAAAAACGATGAGAATAATCAACTGACCAAAAACAGCCGAGTTCATCATTTTTGATGCACTATTATAGGTTATCTCATCTATTTGAATTTGGCGATTTTCTTTAGACAAGCCCACTAGATGCTTTGATTTGTGTGCAATTTGAAACGCAATAAATTCCACTATAATAACGGCTCCGTCTATAATAATTCCAAAGTCTATAGCTCCTAAACTCATTAAATTGGCATCAATATGAAAAATATTCATAAAAGAAATAGCAAAAAGTAAACACAATGGAATGACAGAAGCCACCACTAGCCCAGAACGCCAATTTCCTAAAAGTAAGACCACTACAAAAATTACAATCAAACAACCTAAAATTAAATTTTCTGCCACAGTAAAGGTTGTTTTTCCTACTAATTCGCTACGTTCAAGAAATCCATTTATGTAAACACCTTTTGGAAGTGTTTTTTCAATTTCTGCTACTCTTGTTTTTACATCTTCTATAACTTGTTTTGAGTTGCCTCCTTTGAGCATCATTACTTGGCCTAATACCTTTTCTCCCTCACCGTTTCCGGTTATTGCCCCAAAACGGTTAGCATGACCAAAACGCACTTGGGCTACATTTTTAATATAAACCGGAAGACCATTAGTATTTTTTACTATAATATTATTAATGTCATCTGTGGTTTTTACCTTTCCCTCACCTCTTATAAAATAACTTTGGTTTACTTTTTCAATATAAGCACCACCTGCAATGCTATTGTTTTTTTCTAAAGCGGCAAAAACTTCATTAACCGTTACATTCATTGATTTTAATGCCGTGGGAGTTAATGCAACTTCATATTGTTTTAAATAGCCACCCCAAGTGTTAATTTCTACCACACCCTTAATACCTGATAACTGGCGTTTTACAATCCAGTCTTGTATGGTTCTTAAATCTGTTACGGTATAATTGTGTTTATACTCAGGCTTTACTTCAAGGGTATATTGATAAATTTCGCCCAAGCCCGTTGTAATAGGTCCCATTTGTGGCGTTCCAAAACCAGCTGGAATTTTTTCTGCTGCTGTTTTAATTTTCTCAGCAATGAGTTGCCGAGGTAAATAGGTGCCTATTTCATCTGTAAAAACAATAGTTACTACTGATAATCCAAATTTTGAAATGGATCTAATTTCTTTAACCCCAGGTAAATTTGCCATTTCTAACTCAACTGGATAAGTTATATATTGCTCAATATCTTGGGTTGATAGATTTTGTGAGGTTGTGATAACTTGAACCTGATTGTTGGTAACATCGGGAACTGCACCTATTGATATTTGTGTTAAAGAATAAAGTCCAAAACCAATTATTCCTAAAACAAATAAAATTATAATGAATTTATTTTTTAAGCTAAATGCAATAATTTTTTCTAACATTTTTACATGAGTTTTAACACTACAAATATACAGTAAGCATTTGTAGATTAAATTAAGAACAACTTAATATCAACTTATGGGAAGCTTAAAATTAGAGTTGTACCAATTTCTTTTTGGGTGTTAATAGTTATTGTAATTGAGAGCAATTCAGATATTCGCTTAACAATTGAAAGACCTAATCCGGTTCCTTTAATTTCAGGATGTTCCATGCTATCTGAACGATAAAAAGCATTAAAAATTTTATCAACATCAACCGCTTCAATTCCTATGCCTTCATCTGTTATACTGCATTTAACCACATTATTTTCTTTATACAACCTAAGAATTATAGAAGAATTTTGTTGAGAATATTTAAGAGCATTAGAAAAAATATTACTTACAATTATTGAAAGCAAATTATAATCAGATTTTATGTATATTTCTTCATCAAAATTATTAATAATGATACATTCTTTAGTTTTTATTTTTTGAGAAAATCGGGCAGAAATATCAAGCAAAAGAGCATTCAGCATTATATTTTCTAATTTGATACTTTGCTTTTGATTTTCAAAACGAGCTAAAAGTAATAAGTCGTCAATCAATTTACTAAGTCTATCTACTTCGCTCACACAAAAAATAATTTTTTCTTCATATTGGTGTATATCACGAGGTTTACGAACTAAAACCTCAAGTGTTCCTTTAATAACAGACAAAGGAGTTCTTAATTCATGAGACGCATCAGAAGTAAACTGTCGTTCTCTTTCAACAGCATTTTCAATTCTATTTAATAAATTATTAATGGTATTTGACAATTCATAAAGTTCATCTTTATTTTCGGGTAACACAATCCGAGTGTTTAAGTTGTCTTTTGTTATTTTGTTTGATGTTTCTATAATTGTTTTTACCGGTTTAATACTTCTGCCAACAATAAAACGGGCTACTAAAAACAAAATTCCTAACACCAGCGGAAAGGCTAAAAGCAAGGTATAACTTAAATTTTGAAGCATTAAATTAGCATCTTCTAATGACATGGCAACAATAATGTAGCCAACAATTTTATTATTAAAATATACTGCCTGTTGCGATTGTAAAATATTTATTTGGTCTAATTTAGAGTCAAAATAAAGAGGTAACTTTTTGCTTGATTTATGAAAAATAAGATGTGATTTTTTTAAATTAGGGGATTTATCAAAAAGTTTCCCTTGTGAATCAGTAAACTGAATGAAGATAGGATTTACATCTAAGGTTTTGTGTTCATTTTCTTTCCATTCGTGATGATCTTTAAGGTAAAACCCTTTAGAATGTATATTTATTTCGTTTATTAATTTCGCTTTTTCAATTGTTATATCGTTTTCTATATGATGATAAACCGATTGTTTGAGACTATAATAAACTATAATAAACACCACAGAAATTAGCAGTGCGGTGGTAATAATGTAATAAAAAGCAATTCTGTTTCTATAAGAATAGGGCAACATATAGTGTTAGTTTAGTTCATTTGCAATATACCCAATACCCCTAATGGTTTTTATTAAATCATTGTCTTTGTTTAGATTTAATTTTTTGCGAATAGCATTCATAAAAACATCAATAACGCTAGTGTCGTATTCAAAATGTATATTCCAAACTTCTTTGATAATGTTATTTCTAGTACACACTTTACCTTTGTTTTTAATCAAATAGGTTAGTAACTCAAATTCTTTTTGAGTAAAAGAAACCTCGTTATCGTTAATAGTTACCTGGTGTTTGTTTAAATTAAGTTGTATGGGACCTAATGACAAAATTTGTGAGGCGTTATTTGTTCTAAAATAAATTTTAATTCTTTCCAGCAATTCCTCAAAACTAAACGGCTTTTTTATGTAATCATTTGCCCCTGCTTGTAATCCTTCTATTGTTTCTTGTACGGTATCTTTTGCAGTTAAAAATAAAATAGGGAGTAATAAATTTGCTTCTCTAATGGTTTTACAAACTTCAATTCCTGTTTTTTTGGGAAGCATCCAATCTAAAAGAATTAAATCAAAGGAGTTTGTTAAAGCTAAATCTATACCTGTTTGACCATCAAAAGCTGTAGAAATGCCATATCCTTCTTCTTCTAAACCTTCTTTTAAAAAATTTGAAATCCCTATTTCGTCTTCTATTATTAATATTTTCATTGATACATTTTTAAATAATAAAACAACAACAAAACAAATTGGGCAACATTTGCTTTATTTTTAATGAAACATACATTTATCCAAAATAAAAATTAGACTTCAAGTAATACCAATAACATTTGTAAAATAGTCCAATAGTTTATGGTATAATGCCG
>DAINSR010000072.1:0-9231 GCA_036741255.1 Flavobacterium sp. | reverse complement strand
GAACTGCTTCTACAGTTACATTCATAGCTGTTTCAGAGGCAAATAACTTAGCCATGGCTCCCGAATATGAAATGTCTTGTTCGTTATCTTTTTCTATTGCAGCTTTCATGCATAATAATCTAGCCGCTGTAATTTGAACATGCATATCTGCAAGTTTAAAAGCTATGGCTTGATGTTCTATAATTGGTTTTTTAAATGTTATTCTTTCCTTAGCATATTTTAGTGCTAATTCGTAGGCTCCTTGTGCAATTCCCAATGCTTGAGATGCAATTCCAATCCTGCCTTCGTTCAATACATTCATGGCAAATGAAAATCCAAATCCATCTTCCCCTATTCTGTTACATTTTGGAATTTTGACATCATTAAATATTAATGAATGAGTATCTGAACTTCTGATTCCCATTTTCCTTTCTTTTGGTCCAATGGTAAATCCTTCCCAGTTTTTTTCAACAATAAATGCATTGATTCCTTTATGCTTTTTTTCATGGCTAGTTTGTGCTATTACAATATATATTGAGGCAGAATTTCCATTTGTTATCCAGTTTTTTGTTCCGTTTAGAAGATAATATTCACCTTTGTCAATTGCTGTGGTTTTTTGTGATGTAGCATCTGATCCCGCTTCGGGCTCTGATAAACAAAATGCTCCTAATATTTCTCCTTTTGCGAGTGGTATTAAATACTTTTGTTTTTGTTCTTCAGTACAATATTTTTCTATTGCAGCACATACTAAAGAGTTATTTACAGACATAATAACTGCGGCCGAGGCATCTACTTTAGCAATTTCCTCAATTGCACATACATAAGAAATAGTGTCTAAACCAGCTCCTCCATATTTTGGATCAACCATCATACCCATAAATCCTAGCCCCCCCATTTTTCTTATTTGTTCGTCTGGAAATATGGCCTGTTCGTCTCTTTCAATAACTCTAGGTAGTAATTCTGTTTGAGCGAAAACTCTTGCTACCTGTTGAATCATTAATTGTTCTTCGTTTAATTTAAAATCCATCTGATTTTATTTATTATGTTTACTTTTGTAATAATTATGCTACTCAAATGTATTGTTTAATTTGTAATTATGCTATTTATTTGTATTTTAAGTTATGTATAAAAGCAGTTACAACGTTTTAGGGGTTATGTCTGGTACTTCGCTTGATGGAGTTGATATTGCAAACTTGAGTTTCTCTAATACAGGCAAGTGGTATTGGCAAATATTAGAAGCAGAAACTATTCCTTATTCAAATGATTGGTTGGTTAAATTAAAAAATGCTGTAAATTTTTCAGAGTCAGAAATTTATCAACTCAATATTGACTATACTCATTATTTAGCCGATTTAATTAATAATTTTATATCAACTAACAAATTAAAAAACATAGATGCTATTTGTAGCCATGGGCACACGGTATTGCATAAACCTCATTTAGGTATCACACTTCAAATTGGTAACTTACCTATTATATCCAATTTAACTCATCATAAAGTAGTTTGTGACTTTAGAGTTCAAGACATTAATTTGGGCGGACAAGGAGCACCGCTTGTACCCATTGGAGACAGAATGTTATTTTACAATTACGATTATTGTATTAATTTGGGTGGATTTTCTAATATTTCATTTGAAGATGATTTTGAAAGAGTTGCATTTGATATATCTCCTGTAAATACAGTACTCAATTATTTTGCACAGCAACTTGGTTATGAATATGACGACAAAGGCATTATTGCAAAATCTGGAAATTTCAATAGATCACTTTTTGATAATCTTAATGCGATTGATTATTATCAAAAAAAATTTCCTAAATCACTTGGAGTTGAGTTTGTAAATGAGCGTATTCTAACAAGTATTCGTTCGTTCCAAATTTCAATTCCAGATATTTTAAATACGTTTTCAGAGCATATAGCTTTTCAAATTAGTAAGGTTATAACTGATAAAAAAGCAACACTTTTGTTTACAGGAGGAGGTGTTTATAATGAATATCTAATGAACAGAGTCAAATATTTTTTACCTAACAGTACTATCATAATTCCCAATTCTAAAACGATACAATATAAAGAAGCATTGATTTTTGGATTTTTGGGTGTATTAAAATTGCGAAATGAAATTAATGTGTTGTCGAGTGTAACTGGTGCAAGTCATGACCATACTTCTGGAAAAGTTTTTAATTTTAATAGCTAATTTAGAGCAGAAAATTTATCATCAAATCCTTAATATTGATTATATTTGTTAAGTTTCTTTGTGAAAAAAATACCTTTCTTAAAGTTACCTTTCTTTTTTAAAATTGAATATAAAGACTTATCTCAGTTAAAGTAAAGAATAACTACATATATTTAAAAACACTATAAAATAACTTGTAAAAAATGGAAACAATTTTAATTGTAATTTTTGTGATAGGGTATTTAGCCATTGCTCTTGAACATAAATTAAAAATAGACAAACTCATTCCTGCACTAGCCATGATGGTAATTTTATGGTCTATAATTGCAGTGGCTCATTTAGACGTTTATGACATAAATACCATAACAAAATCACTTGATTCTCACGATTTAGAAAGTGTTTTGTTACATCATTTGGGTAAAACTGCTGAAATTTTAGTTTTTTTACTCGGTGCCATGGTAATTGTAGAAATTATCGATTATTTTGATGGATTTTCTACTATTAAAACTTATGTAAAAACAAAGCAAAAAGTAAACTTACTGTGGTTGTTTACTACTTTAGGATTTTTGTTGTCTGCTATTATAGATAATTTAACGGCAACAATTGTATTGATAACTATTGTTCAAAAAATTGTACACGATAGAGAATTGCGTTTGTGGTATGCGGGACTAATTGTTATTGCAACTAATGCGGGAGGTGCATGGTCTCCTATTGGCGATGTAACTACAACAATGCTTTGGATAGCAAAAAAGACAACTCCCAGTGGTTTAATGATTCACGTGTTGCTACCTGCAATTATTTGCTATGCAGTACCTGTTTTAATTGCCTCAAGACTCTCAATTTTTAAAGGTTCTATTGAAACATCTATATTGTTTGAAGAAAAATCAAAATCAAAATTTAATATTGTAATGTTTTATTTAGGATTAACAGGTATTTTATTTGTTCCAATTTTTAAAACCTTTACGCACTTGCCACCTTACATGGGTATGATGCTTTCATTTGCAATAGTATCTATATTTGCCGAGTATTTTAACAGTTCTAAATTTAAAAATCATGAAGCAACTAACAGTAATGATATAGCTCAAAAAAGTAAAAGTCCGCTTCAGTACTCGTTATCAAAAATTGAATTACCAAGCATCTTATTTTTTCTCGGAATTTTAATGGCTGTTGCCGCTTTAGAGTCTGTAGGTATGTTATTTGAATTTGCAGGGGTATTAGAAAAATCAGTTCCTTTATTAGGAACAGAATTACACTCAACACACATATCAGATTTAGTAGTTTTATTTCTAGGCATTGGTTCAGCAATTATAGACAATGTTCCACTTGTTGCCGCTAGCATTGGTATGTTTTCTATTCCAATAGATGAACCCGCTTGGCATTTTATAGCTTATTCCGCAGGAACGGGTGGTAGTTTACTTATCATAGGTTCAGCGGCAGGTGTAGTAGCTATGGGGATGGAAAAAATGGATTTCTTTTGGTATCTCAAAAAAATTTCTTGGTTAGCATTAACTGGTTTTTTATCCGGATTTGCGGTTTTCGTCCTCTTAAGAGATTTCTTATTAAACCACACATAATACAATTTTTATAGCACTATTACGTTTATTACTAATATTTTAAAAGCATGAGTACATTTCTTCAAATTGATAGTTTAGCGGTTACTAATGAAATGATTGCAGATAGCCAACCCGTTGAAAAAACTTTGTCCATTTGGTCGTTACTAACCAGTGGTGGTATAGGAGGCATTTCTATAATGATAATTTTATTTATCCTTTTATTTTTTGCACTGTTTCTTTATTTTGAACGATTAATGGCTATTAACAAAGCCAGTAAAATTGATGCCGGATTTATGAATAATATTAAACTCAGCATTTCGTCTGGTAAAATAGATAACGCTAAAATGATTTGTGCTCAGTCAAACTCACCAGTGGCACGACTAATTGAAAAAGGAATTTCTCGCATTGGAAAACCATTAGAAGATATCAATACTGCCATTGAAAATGCAGGAAATCTTGAATTGTATAAACTTGAAAAAAACACTTCCATGCTCGCCACAATTTCGGGTGCTGGTCCCATGATTGGGTTTTTAGGCACCGTTGTAGGTATGATTTTAGCCTTTCACAAAATGGCGAGTGGGGGCGGACAAATTGAAGTAGGGGCACTTTCAGAAGGTATTTACACTGCCATGACCACAACCGTAGTAGGGCTTATAGTGGGCATCATTGCCTTCATGGGCTACAACCATCTGGTAGTTAAAACAAATAAAGTAGTCAATCAAATGGAAGCAAATGCCGTAGATTTTCTCGACCTTTTAAATGAACCTGTCTAATGAAAATAGGTAAAACAAAAAATAAAGTCTCCACAGAGTTTAACATGTCATCAATGACTGATATTGTGTTTTTACTACTCATTTTCTTTATGCTCACCTCAACTATGGTAACCACAAACGCCCTAGATTTAATACTCCCAAAAGCAAAAGGAAAAACAGATAGTAACAAAAACACAACCGTTAATATTACTAAAGAATCAGAGTTTTTTATAGATAAAAACCCTGTTGAAAAGGAGGCACTAGAAGCACAACTGCTTGCCACACTTCCTGATGACTCGCAAAAGCAAAGAGCCATTGTCTTAAGAGCTGAGAAGTCGGTAGCTTATGAAAACATTATTTTTGTAATGGATATAGCAAACAGAAATCAAATCAAAACCGTACTAGCCGTTGACCCAAAGTAATATTTTTTTTAGAAGCTATTTCCAGCTGTTCACTATATCTTTTTTTTGTGCCAGGCTCGTTCCTCTCTTACAAAAAAAAGGATGCCGTTTCCATCTGGGCTAGGGCATTTCGTTACATTGAAAAATAATAATCATTCAAGTTTTGTTATTACAAACATCTTTTAGGAATTAATATGGTTTAAAGTTAAAAAATATGAGTATTTTAAAAACACCCGAAGAACAAAAATCCTTTCTCATTACATCTGCAATTTTTGTTATTATAGCACTACTATGTATGTTTTTAGGCCTAACCTACATGGATCCTCCTCCAGAAAACGGAATTGCAGTTAATTTTGGTACTAGCAACAATGGCAGGGGAGAGGTAGAGCCACAAGAAACACAAACACCCACAGTGCAGTCTGCATCTAAGCCTCAAGAAACTCAAGAGAATCTAGCAACTCAAAACGATGAATCGCCCATAACAGCTCCTAAAAAAGATGTAACAAAAACAGACAAAACACCAATTAAGACAATAGAAACCAACACAAATCCGTCAAAAATAGCTCAAGAGCAAGTAAAACAAACCATAAACAGTGCTGCTTCAAACATGATTAAAGGGAAAGGCAAAAGCCCCTCTTCTGGTGAGGGAGATGGCAATAAAGACGGAAATAAAGGGCAGTTAAACGGTTCAATGTATGGAAATTCTTATTATGGTAATGGTTCAGGAACAGGCAGCGGATCAGGAACAAAATGGGGTTTAAAAGGCAGAAGCCTCGCAGGGAATGATAAAATAGTACAAAAATGTAACGAATCAGGCAGAATAGTAATTCAGGTTACCGTAAATAAACAAGGAGTGGTAACTGCTGCACAATATACCCCTAATGGGTCAAACTCTACAAGTCAGTGTCTTATACAACCCGCCATTGCAACCGCTAAAACCTTTAGATGGAACCCAGCAGAAGACGCTCCTGAAAGCCAAATAGGTTTCGTTGAAATTAATTTTAGTGTGGGGGAGTAATATCAAGTAATTTTTAAGTTATAATTGTGTTAGTTACAAATCATCAAATTTGCCTCAACAATTAGTAGTTTTGGTTTTCAATCCATTTAAAAAATAAAGCGAAATAAAATTACATGACCGCTAAAAAGATAATTTGCATATATGAACTACAAAGAAACTACAGAGTGGCTTTTTAGTCAATTGCCCATGTATCAAACTCAGGGTGCAATTGCATATAAAGAAGATTTAACAAATACCATTGCCTTAGTTAATCATCTTCAAAATCCCGAAAATAAAATCAAAACTATTCATGTAGCAGGCACAAACGGAAAAGGTTCAACATCTTCCCTGTTAGCCTCCATTTTTCAAGAAGCGGGCTATAAAGTGGGGCTTTATACCTCACCTCATTTAAAAGATTTTAGAGAACGCATTAAAATTAATGGTATTCAAATATCAGAAGATTATGTTGTTCATTTTATTGCACAGAATAAGCCATTTTTTGAACAAAACAAGCTCAGTTTTTTTGAAATGACTGTAGGTTTAGCATTTCAGTATTTTGCTGATGAAAATGTAGATATTGCCATTATTGAAGTAGGGATGGGAGGACGATTAGATTCTACAAATGTCATAACCCCTTTAGTTTCTGTGATAACAAATATTGGGTTTGATCACACACAGTTTTTAGGCAATACACTAGAACTAATTGCTACGGAAAAAGCAGGAATCATAAAAAAGAATGTTCCAGTTGTTATTGGTGAGTATAACTCTTTAACAAAACCAGTTTTTGTTTCTAAAGCTCACAAAATGAACTCCTCCATTTATTTTGCACAAGATAATAAGATTGAATCCTTGCCTTGTGGGCTACATGGTGATTATCAGCAACAAAATATTAAAACAGTTTTACAAACCATAACCCTTGTTAAAAACCAATTTCAAATAACACCCACGCACATTAAAAATGGTTTGTTGCATGTTGTTAAAAACACGGGCTTATTTGGTAGATGGCAGCAATTAAGTACAAATCCTTTGATTGTTTGTGATACTGCTCACAATGCACACGGATTACAAATTGTTATGAATCAAATAAAAAAGCATTCTTTTAATCAACTCCACTTTGTTATTGGTGTTGTTAACGATAAAGATTTAGACTCTATATTGCCTTTACTTCCCAAAAAAGCTAAATACTATTTTTGCAAGCCAAATGTACCAAGAGGGCTAGAGGCACATATACTTAAAGATTTTGCCTTTAAATACAAATTGAAAGGGGAGGTATATAATTCAGTTTCAGATGCTTTTGATTATGCAAAACTAACTGCTGCTTCAGATGATTTTATTTTTATTGGGGGTAGTACGTTTGTAGTAGCAGAAATTCCTTTTGATTTTTTATAAAATATTTTGTTGTGAAATAGCAATTAGCAAAAAGTTTACTGCGATCAATTAAAAATCACTGAATGCCGTTTACAAATCCATATTTTTGCACAAATCCTTTGCCGCAATAAAAGAGCTTTTTTATTCATAATCTTTGATTTGCTTTAAAGCTAACAATAATAAGGTTTAAAACGTTTTTAGTATTAATTTTGTCTATTATGCCTCATTTTTTTATATGATAACCAATAAATGATTGTTATAATTTAAACAAATTGTTATATTTTGTTATTATTTAGAATTGGCAACTAAATATTAGAATTAAATTCTATTTTTGCCAAAAATATAATCAATGCAAACAAAAGATTTATTACATTTAGTAGAGGAGTTTGGGAGTCCGTTGTATGTTTATGATGCTGAAAAAATTAAAAATCAATACCATAGATTAACAAAAGCCTTTCATAAGGTTGAACGTTTTAGAGTACACTATGCAGTAAAAGCACTATCTAATTTATCTGTTTTAAGATATTTAAAAAGTTTAGGCTCATGTCTTGATACTGTTTCTATTCAAGAAGTTCAATTAGGTATTCATGCCGGATTTGAGCCTAGTCAAATTATTTATACCCCCAATGGTGTTTCTATGGAAGAAATAGAAATGGTAGCTAGCCTGGGCGTTCAAATAAATATTGATAACCTTTCTATATTAGAACAATTTGGTACAAAACATCCTAAAGTTCCAGTTTGCATTAGAATAAATCCTCATGTAATGGCAGGCGGAAATGCAAATATTTCCGTAGGGCATATTGACAGTAAATTTGGTATTTCCATTCATCAGTTGCCTCATTTATTACGGATTGTAGAAAACACAAAAATGCACATAAACGGAATTCACATGCATACAGGATCTGATATTCTTGATGTTGGGGTATTTTTATATGCTGCAGAAATATTGTTTGAAACGGCTAAAAATTTTAAAGATTTAAATTTTATTGATTTTGGTAGTGGGTTCAAAGTTCCATACAAAAAAGACGATATTGAAACTGATGTAGAAGAATTTGGTAAAAAATTATCTAAACGCTTCTTAGCTTTTCAAGAAGAATATGGAAGACCCCTTACTTTAGCATTTGAACCTGGTAAATTTTTAGTGAGTGAAGCGGGTTATTTTTTAGCCAAAGTAAATGTTGTAAAACAAACAACATCTACGGTTTTTGCGGGGATAGATTCTGGGTTTAACCATCTTATTAGACCAATGTTTTATGGATCACAACACAACATTGAAAACATATCAAACCCAAAAGGGAAAGAACGATTTTACTCCATTGTTGGATATATTTGTGAAACAGACACTTTTGCTAATAACCGTAAAATTTCTGAAATAACTGAGGGGGATATTTTATGTTTTAGAAATGCGGGTGCTTATTGTTTTTCAATGGCTTCTAATTATAATTCTAGGTTTAAACCTGCCGAGGTATTATGGATAAATGGTAAAGGCTTTTTGATTAGACAACGAGAAATTTTAAGAAATCAAGTAGAAGTAGTATTTTAAGTTTGATTTATTAAAGCCCTGAGTAAAAACTACATTTTCTTATTTATCAAACAGTTCCATAAGAAGCTCTGCTTGTGTTCCATTTGGGTAAGTGATATTTAGGAGTTTAGAGAGTGTGGGTGCAATTTGTGTTATTACTTTTCTATCAAATGATGTTCCTTTTCTTATGTTACAACCATAGAAAATCAAAGGCACATGTGTATCATAAGTATATGGGCTGCTGTGTGTTGTTCCCGTTGTGCTGTATTCAACATAACCAGGTTTATAAAGCACTACAAGTTCGCCATTTTGAATAGGGTCATATCCATTAACTATAAAGCTGAGGAAACCATCTTTTGTTGATGCAGACAAAATTTGTTCTTCTGTATATACTTGTTTTACAAAATTTTGCTGGTATAAAAAAGAAGAAAAATCTGATTTAACTGTATTAAGATTTAATCCTTTTTGTTTGATTAATTCTCTATCAA
>DAINSR010000071.1:0-9362 GCA_036741255.1 Flavobacterium sp. | reverse complement strand
GATTCTAATTCATAATTAGGTATTACTTTAATTATAACACGATGCATATTATCTTCAAACTTATAAGCTTGAGATGGATGTAATGGTTTTGTTTTGATATAAGGCACTAAAGATTCCGCAATTTTAATTTTTATAGTTTCAACTTTAGCATCTGGAATTGTTACACCCACAATATCTTCAAAATACTCATTAAAATCTATATTACTTTTTTCGTAGGTTTTATCGGTTTCCTTAATGGAAATAATTCTATCTAATGCCAGGTTTGTTAGTGTTTCAAAATTGGGAGATTTACCAAATAAAAACCAACGCTTGTTGAATTGCTTCAAATGATAAGGGCTCAACTCATAGGTTATACTGTTTTCATTGTTAAAGGTTTTGTATTCAATGGCTATTACTTTTTTGTAAATGATAGCGTTGTATAACTCGGCGATAAAGGGTTTGCCTTCTAGGTATTCGTTTTCTTCAAAACTCATTACTTTTTCTGAGTTTTTATTCAGTTTGAACTCGGCATCTAATCGTGTGCCTAATTCCTCAATCCAATCATATTGTGGCATCCCTTTGAATCGACTCAAGGTAAGTAAAGCTTCTTTCAGTTGAAAAGCTTCTGTTTCATTTAATGGTTTATTTGATATAGAAAAGTTTGGATCTTCATAGCGGTAAAATACTTTTCTGCCGTCTTTTGTTTTTTCTAATTCAATTGACCAACCTTGTTCACTCTCCATGAATCGGATATCGTCATACAATTGTCTTTTTTTAATTCCTTCTTCTTTACCTGTAAACTCATAAATAGCTTCATTACATGCAGTTACTAAATCCTCAATAGCAAATCTTTTACCTGGATTCCTAAAACACTTATCTAGGGTGTTATATCGAATTTGTGCATGTTTGTTAGTTGCCAATGGAATAGTATTAGAGAGATTTACAAACATACAAAATTCCATTTTCTTGTAAATGAGGAAAACCGTACAAATCGGATTAATTATCAACAAAAATGTATTAAACCCAAAATACGCATTAGAAATCTATTACAAACTAAAACTACTTCAAAAATAAGCACTTACTCCTTTTTAAAATCTTAAAATATTACTATATTACAAAATTTAAAAAAGTCCGTGAGTACTTATTTTTATTGTATTTTTAGCTTTCATCACGAAGTCTAATGCGTATTTTGGGTTAAATATCTTATTTGTTTATCGAATCTGGTTGATGTTGTTTCAAGTTTCATTTTTTGTGTACAATTTACAAGATGTTTATCTTCTGAACGGCTTGCGATTACTGGCTTATCGAGAAATTCGGTTGCCCTGATTTTCCTTTTTTTCGGGTAACAGATTTTACCACCAATGGTTTGAGATTTAATTGATAATACCGATTATGTATTCAATATAGTCCAAGAAAAATGGACTATTTTCATACTATATCGGCATTATACCATAAACTATTGGACTATTTTACAAATGTTATTGGTATAAGATGTTTCCTCATGAATAATAAAAAAACATGGGTCTCTATATATCAAAAACAATAAATCATTAAGAGAATGCCGTTTCCATAACTAGCTTAAAAAAAGTAAATAATTACTCCACATATAGTTAAAAATCCTTATGTTTGCAAAAGAACGACACTTAATTGTGGTTACACGTTCACCATAAAAGTCGATTGCTCCAAATCGACTTTTGTATTTTTACTAAATTTCTGTTTTAGAAGTCCAACTTAAAAACTTTCAACTTTCACAAAACTCATGAAATTCGTTTTTGCATCAAACAACAAAAATAAAATCATAGAAATACAACAAATGCTTCCTAGTTATATAAATATTTTAAGTTTAGAAGACATTGGTTGCTTTGAAGAAATTCCAGAAACAGCAAACACAATTGAAGAAAATGCCATTTTAAAAGCAAATTATGTTACCACAAATTATGGATATGACTGTTTTGCAGACGACACGGGCTTAGAAGTGGAGGCATTAAATGGTGAACCCGGAGTTTTCTCGGCACGTTATGCAGGTGAACACAAAAGTGCTGAGGATAACATGAATAAACTATTACAAAATTTGCAGTATAAAAAAAATAGAAGTGCCCAATTTAAAACGATAATTGCACTTAATCTTAATAAAAACCAATACTTATTTTCAGGAATTGTAAAAGGAAGTATTACCCATGAAAAAATTGGAAATCAAGGTTTTGGCTATGACCCTGTCTTTATGGCTCAAAATGATACTCGCACGTTTGCTCAATTATCCATGCAAGAAAAAGCAATCATGAGCCATAGAGGCTTGGCTACAAAAAAACTAATAGACTTTTTAGAATCAGAACTTAAATTGCTTTAACTTTTGTTGTGTTGCAAGCAAAAATCTATTTAATTGTTTGTATCTAGCATTCATAATCAACACTAAACAAATTAGTATATCCTGTTTTTTAAACCTATCTTTGCAAATAATTAAAATACTACACTTATAATCAATCAATACTAGTGAAAACAAATTTTAGTATTTTAAAAAACTATAATACATTTTATGAATAAATTTGAACAATTAGGTCTTGATGAATCGTTATTACTGGCGATTAAAGATCTTGGATTTGAAAATCCGTCAGAAGTACAAGAAAAAGCGATTCCGGTTTTATTAGAAAAAAACACAGATTTAGTTGCTTTAGCTCAAACAGGAACAGGAAAAACAGCCGCTTTTGGTTTTCCAGCCATCCAAAAAATTAATGTTGAAGATAAAAACACTCAGGTTTTAATCTTGTCTCCCACTCGTGAACTATGCTTGCAAATTACAAACGAGATGAAGAATTACTCAAAATACATTAAAGGATTACACACTGTTGCCATTTATGGTGGTGCCAGTATTACAGAGCAAGCAAGAGAAATTAAAAGAGGTGCTCATGTGATTGTTGCCACACCTGGTAGAATGCAAGACATGATAAATCGTGGTTTAGTAAATATAAAAAATATTACTATTTGTGTGCTAGATGAGGCAGATGAGATGCTAAATATGGGGTTTTATGACGATATTGTATCTATTTTATCTGACACTCCAGATGAAAAAAATACGTGGCTATTTTCGGCAACAATGCCTTCAGAAGTGGCTCGAATTGCTAAAAAGTTTATGAAAAATCCTGCAGAAGTAACGGTGGGGAGTAAAAATTCGGGATCTAAAACAGTTTCGCATGAGTTTTACTTGGTAAACGCTCGCGATAGATATGAAGCATTAAAAAGATTAGCAGATGCAAATCCAGACATATTTTCTGTAGTATTTTGTAGAACAAAACGCGACACACAATCAGTGGCAGAAAAATTAATTGAAGACGGTTACAGTGCTGCAGCCTTACATGGAGATTTATCTCAAACACAGCGAGATGGCGTGATGAAGTCATTTAGAGGTCGTCAAATACAAATGCTGGTGGCTACAGATGTGGCAGCTCGTGGAATTGACGTAGATGACATTACACACGTTGTAAATTATCAATTACCAGATGAAATTGAAACCTATAATCACCGCTCTGGAAGGACAGGAAGAGCAGGAAAAACAGGAACATCTATTGTAATTATTACTAAAAGTGAATTGCGAAAAATTACTTCTATTGAACGTATTATTCAGCAAAAATTTGAAGAAAAATCAATCCCTTCTGGAATAGAAATTTGTGAAATTCAATTATTACATTTGGCAACAAAAATTAAAGATACAGCGGTAGATCATGAAATTGACAATTATCTGCCTGCTATTTATGATGTATTGTCTGGATTAGATAAAGAAGAGTTGATAAAAAAAATGGTTTCTGTTGAATTTAATAGGTTTTTAAATTATTACAAGAAGAAGCGAGATTTATCAGGTTCTGATCGTGGCGAACGTAGTGAAAGAAACTCTGAATCAAGAAATTTTCAGGCTGGTGACACTGTGAGATATTTTATAAACATTGGCACAAGAGACGATTTTGACTGGATGCAATTAAAAGATTTCTTGAAAGAAACTCTTGATTTAGGCAGAGATGATGTTTTTAAAGTTGATGTAAAGGAGGGTTTTTCTTTTTTCAATACAGATGCAGTGCATACTGAAAAAGTAATGTCTGTTTTAAACGGATTTGACTTAAACGGAAGACGCATCAATGTTGAAATTTCTAAAAATGAGGGAGGCTCAAGAAACTCCAGTAGAAGAGACCACAACGGAAGAAGTAGTAACAACAGAAATTCAAGTGGTGGTTTTAAAGGTACTAGAGAAAGTGGTAATCATAATTTTACAAGACGCGAATCTGGTTATGCTAACGATAGAAATAAAAATGGAACTTCTGAAACAGCAAAAAGACCTAGAAGGTCCTCAACGGATAATTCAGGTGGTTTTTTTGAAAAAGCCCGACGCTCTAGAAGAAGCGAATAAATAGTTAATTTTCTTTTAAAACTGCAAAATATCTCTAGTGGATTCGTAATTTTGAATCAACATTCTTATGATGAGATATTTTGTAGTTTTTTTATTTTCAATTCTCTCCTTACCCTCATTTTCTCAAACTGAAAAGGATAGTATAATTCCTTTAAAAAAAGTCAAAGGTCTGGTTATTAATAACGAGACACTTTTTCCTATGAGTAATGTACATGTAATCAATACTACAAGAGTTAGTGGAACTATCACAAACGGAACAGGACACTTTGAAATAGATGGCGTTGTAAATGATACGATAATTTTTACTTACTTGGGTTTTGAAACCGTAAAAACAATTATTACCAACGACTGGATTAAAAACAATAATATCAAAATAAAACTTACAGAAAAAATATATGTTTTAGATGAAGTAAAATTGTCAAGATTAAAATTAACGGGTTATCTTGAAGTGGATACTAAATTGATTCCTATGAACGAAAATTATAGAGCCAATATTTCCGGTATTATGGGACTATACGAGGTGGGAGAAAAATCGCCAAATGCTTTATCAAGAGCAGTTCGTTCGGTTTTAAATCCTGTAGATTTTTTGTACAATACCTTTAGTAAAAAATCTAGCGAGATGAAAAAGTTAAAAAAAATGAAGGCTAATGACGATATCAGAAAACTTTTGAGTACAAAATTTGATCGTGAAACATTAGCTTCTTTATTAGAAATTGATAAAAATGATATTCCTATAATCTTAGAAAAATGCAATTATTCACAAGATTTTATAAAAAATGCAAATGATTTACAAGTTTTAGACGCTGTTAATGGTTGTTATGAAGAGTATAAAATGTTGAAAAGAATGTAAATTGATAACACTCCAACATTTAATATTTTTAAACTATAAAGTTTAGCTCAAAACTCTATGTTTTCTTCGATAAATTTTATTAAAAAATCAGACATCTTTTGGTGTTCTTCTTTGTTAGGATGTTTTGGTGTTTCTTTGTATGGGAAGAACAAGGTGTGAATTTTTGAATCTGATATTTTTGAAACTGCTTCTTTGATATAATCTGGCCACGGCGAACCTACTTTAATGGCATCCATATTCCCCAAAGTACAAATTATATTTGCCTTTGGATAATGTATTCTTAGTTTTTCAATAAACTTTTTATAAGACTCAACTATAAATTCTTTTTGCGGAGGTGTTTCTCCAAAAATTGCTTTAAACTCATTTGACTGTGTATTTTTAACCAGCCATGAATCATTTTGAAACAAATTAACCACCACAATATCTGGAGTATATAATGAAAAATCCCATGTGCTTTTTGGGTCTAAAGGGTTGATTCTGTTATAAATATCGGGCATAGTATATGGAAACCAACTGATCATCAATCCGATGCCACCTTTGCAAATACACCTATATTCGGCATTAAAATATTGTGCCGTGAGTGAACTATATGCCAGGTAGTTATTGAAATAGACACCACCCCGATCTTTTCCTTCAGTGTCGTCTATGCCATGCCCCGCTGATATTGAATCACCATAGAACTCAATTTTTCTAACTTTTTTTATTTCAGGGTCAAGTATTTTTGATTTTTTATTTAAGGAGAAATTATAAAATATAGTTTTTCCATTAGAAAACTCTGTTTTTCTATATAACTTAACACGATGTTTTCCTTTAGATAGTCCACTTGCTAGCAGGTAGTTTTCTTTTTTTGAGCTTGGGTTTAGTACATTTACAATTTGATTGTCTACAATTACATTGTAGTAGTTGTCTCCATTTTCGTCTTGTAGCATGGCATAAATTTCTGTTCCAATAAAGTCAATACTCACCGATGATCCAGGCCAGTATAATGCAGTACCGTCCAGGCTATCAGTGCTTACTCTTCCTTCATATCTAATTTTTTCATGTGAATGATTTACATAGAGATTTTTTTTACTAGTACAGTTAATCAGTAACCATGAAATAATAACGTAATAAATATATTTTTGCATCATTTGATTAAAAGAACTCTATGTAATAAAATACTCCTTTTAATAATAAACTTCTAATATTTCTGCATTATCATTTGTAGCCAACACTAGATTTTTCATACTTGCTGGGATTAGTATGGTTTCTCCTTTTGTAACGCTATATGTTTTTGAATTTACACTTATAGTAAAACTACCTTTTGTACAAATATATAATATAAATGAGTCTATTTCAGTGTAATTTTTATCAATAGTAGAAGTTAAAATCAGTAAGTTTGATTTAAAATATGGGGTATGTATAAGTTGGTTTGATTTGTTTTCTTCTACATTATAAGTAGTTTTATAATTATCATGCACTTCAAAATCAATTACATCTAAAGCCAATTCGTTGTGAAGTTCACGTTTTTTGCCAGTCGTTTTATCTACTCTATTATAATCATAAATGCGATAAGTAATATCAGATGTTTGTTGTATTTCTGCTAATAAAACTCCTGCACCTATGGCATGAACTCGTCCTGTTGGAATATTAAAAGCATCGCCAGGTTTTGTTTTTACGGTATTTAAAACATCTAATATTTGATCGTTTTCAAGATATTTTGTGTAACTTTCTTTGTTTAATGGTTTTGTAAAACCAACAATTATTTCGGCATCTTCATCAGTATCCATAATATACCACATTTCGTTTTTACCAAAAGAATTGTGTCGTTCTTTAGCTATTGGGTCATGTGGATGTACCTGAATTGATAGCGGCGTTTTTGCATCTATAAATTTAATGAGTAATGGAAATTGGTCTTTGAATGTGTTATATACATTATTTCCTAAAAGGGAATCCTGAAATTCTTGTGAAAGCTGTTTTAGTGTTTTGCCCGATAAAGCTCCTTCTTTAACAACAGTTTCATCACCCTCCACACCAGATACTTCCCATGATTCGCCTATATCTTCGCTATTAAAACCCTTGTTTAATACTGTGTTAAGTTTGTTTCCGCCCCAAATTCTATATTTTGAAATGGGTGTAAATTTTAAAGGATAAAGTGTCATATTGTTGTAATAAAATGTTAGTTAAAATTTATCTTTTTTGTGATTCGTGCCCGCCAAAGTTTTCATCTGTTATGGCTTTAAGTTCTTCTAAAGTCATGTTGTTTTTATACTCGCTTTTTAGGGTATAAAGCTCTTTTTTTAGCTTATTGATGAGTTTGTTATGCTTTTTTGAATTAATAAGATTATTCATTTCTGAAGGATCGTTCTTCAAGTCATATAACTCCCACACATCCATACTATAGTAAAAATGAATGAGTTTATAGTGCTCTGTTCTAATGCCATAATGCGGTTGAACATGATGCCAAAAAGGATATTCATAATAGTGATAATACATAGATTGACGCCAGTTCTTTGGTGTTTTGCCATTCAAATTTGCCACAAAACTTTTTCCTTGCACCTCGTTTGGTATAGTAATACCTGCAAAATCGAGTAGGGTGGGAGCCATGTCAATGTTTGTTACAACATCATTAACAACCGTTTGTGGCTTTATCATTTTTGGGTATCTAATGACAAAGGGCATACGCAGTGATTCTTCATACATCAACCTTTTATCAAAAAAGCCGTGTTCGCCTAGAAAAAATCCTTGGTCTGATGAATAAATTACAATTGTGTTTTCCTCTAAACCGTTTTCTTTTAAATAATTGAGAACCCTACCTATATTATCATCAACAGATTTTATGGTGGCTAAATAATCTTTAATATACCTTTGAAATTTCCATTCTTTGAGGGCATTTCCTGAGAGGTTTGGAGAGGGAGAGAAATACTCTCCTGGCTGGTTTCCAAAATCATACCATTTGTTAAGTTCTTTTGTAGATAAAGTGTCTGGAGGGGTTAGTTTCAAGTCTCTTCTGTTTAAGAAATCCATGGTCATGTGTGTGTCTCCAGCTGTTTTTTCTCTCCCCTTGTAATTGTCATAAAAATTACTTGGAATAGGAAAGTTTTGATTCTCCCACAAGTTTTCATATTTAGTATCAGGATACCATTCTCTGTGTGGGGCTTTATACTGCAATAAAAGGCAAAAAGGCTTATTGTTTTCTCTTTTATCTAGCCAATTGAGAGCAAAATCTGTAGTAATATTAGTGGCATATCCTTTTTCCTTAACTTTTGTACCGTTTTCATTATAAGTAGGATTCCAATATACTCCTTGTTCTCCGTGATCTATATGATATTTATAATAGTCAAACCCTTCTGGTGTTGAAGCTAAATGCCATTTTCCTACTAATGCTGTTTGATATCCGCCTTGTTGCAAAGCTTTAGGAAAAGTCCATTGTGAACCATCAAAATAACCGCCCTGATAATTTTTATAGTATTTATTGATATGACTATACTTTCCTGTAATGATTGAGGCTCTGCTGGGGCCACAAATACCATTTGTACAAAAGGCATTTTTTAGAATTGCTCCTTCTTGTGCAATTTTATCAATATTTGGCGTTGGTGCTGTTTTTAAAAATCGGTTGTCATACGCTGATATTGCACTTGTAGCATGATCATCTGAAAGAATAAAAATAATATTAGGTTTTTTAGTTGTATTATTTTTTGTTTGAGCATTAGTGTAAGAAACAAAAATAACGCATAGTAAAATTAAACTTCTTTTCATGTATGTAGTTTTTAATTTAAAGGTCTTGAAATGTGATGCAATTATGCTGAATAGTTAAATTCTTTTACATGCAATTACCCTCTTTAATTTTTTTATATTTAACAAAATATCAATTTCAACACAAATGACTTATAATACAAATGTAAAAGTAGTTTTTTTTTACGTGGTTTATTAATAGGGCAAATTTATCTTATATTAGACCAATATATTATGTTATAACCTGAGTTCGATTATTAATACAAAGCTAATTGATTGGTATTTAGTGTTTCAAATTTAATTGCTGGTTTTTTGGGTAGAAATTGATACGCTATTATACCCGCAATTAAGTTAGATAAGAAATTTGCAACAGAACGATGTCTTGAATGTTCCACTTGACAAATATTTTTTAATTCATCATTAACT
>DAINSR010000070.1:4444-9364 GCA_036741255.1 Flavobacterium sp. | reverse complement strand
GATTTTAATTTTACTAAACTCAGTAATAGCTGTAAAATAGTTTTTTTTTAATATTTAATTTAATTATGCACTATTTAAGTAAGCTGATTAATAATATTCATCTAAATACCTAAAACGTTTTTCATGGAATAAATTCCTTTTTTATCTATTAACCATTCTGCAGCAATAACAGCACCAAGTGCAAAACCTTCTCTACTGTGTGCTGTGTGTTTTATCTCAATTTGGTCTATATCAGAATCATAAAAAATACTATGGGTGCCAGGAGTATTATCAATTCTTTGCACATCAATCAAAATTTCATTTTGTTTTGGCTGATCTAATGTCCATTTATCATAACTCGAATGCTCAATAATTCCGTTTGCAAGTGTAATTGCAGTACCACTGGGAGCATCTAATTTTTGAGTATGATGTACTTCTTGCATAGAAACATTATATTGTTTTAGATTTTGCATCAATTTTGCTAAATAACTGTTTAGTTCAAAAAAAACATTAACCCCCAAACTAAAATTAGAGCTGTATAAAAAACTTCCATTTTTTGACTGGCAAAGCGATACCATATCTTTATATTGTTCTAGCCAACCTGTTGTGCCAGAAACTACAGGAATATTATTATATAAACATTTTGTTATATGTTCTACTGCAGCACTAGGTGCACTAAAATCAATGGCTACTTCGACATGTTCAAAACCATCATAAGGATCATCAATAGATTTTTTTAGAACCACGTCATGTCCTCTTTCAAGTGCAATTCTTTCAATAACTTGTCCCATTTTTCCATATCCTAAAAGTGCTATTTTCATATTTTGATGTTTTTTTTAAAATTATATTGTTTATTTAATTTTTACAAAGATTTATTATTCTTTTAAAGATTCGTTGAACTGTTTATTTTAAATAAGAAGCAAGTTAGGTAATAATTTTTCTAAAGTAGAAATTAATTAAAAGTTATAGTTCAAACTTAATGAAATATTTTGTTTACTGTTTATTGAATTTTGATAAAAATCTGGTTTTAGAGATAATTTTTCATTAACATTAAATTGCATCAAATGTGCATCAACATTAGCATCAATTATATTTAAGATATAAATTCCCACGGTCATTAGCATAGATAAATCTCTGTTGCGTTGATGAAATTTTTGAGCAGATATCAGTCTAGCATTGTCTAAATTTCCATAAATGGGATGATTAGGATCTGATGTTCCGTCTAATCTTCTTTTGTATTCGTCTCTAAAATTATGATAAGCTTTTTGATTAAAAGTATATGAATAAATAGAAATGGCAAAACCACCATATACAAGGGGTATTTTCCAATATTTTTTATTGTATGCCTGACCTAATCCGGGTAAAATAGCCGAGTAGAATGCTGCTTTTGCGGGTCTTAAAGGATTAATTGAGGTGGTAACAGTATCTTTTGAGATGAATATTTGCTTTTTTTGAGCAAAAAAAGTATTGCAACAAAAAAGTGTATAAGTAAGGTATATAAAAAGGAATTGTTTCACTATTTTTTTATGAGATTCAAAATGCGTTCAAAATCCTCTTCTGAATAAAACGGAATTGTAATTTTACCCTTGCCACTTCCTGTTGATTTAATATCTACTTTAGCTCCAAAATAGTGTGCAAAATCCTTTTTCTTACTTTCATTGATTTCAAATGTTGAAGCCGTTGATGATTTTGTTTTTGGCAATAAACTTTGATGATATTTTTTCACTAGAGACTCTGTATCTCTAACCGATAAATTTTCAGTAATAATCTTTTGGTATAAATTAGCTTGCACCTCGTTATTATCCACATTTATTAATGCCCGACCATGTCCCATAGAAATAAAACCATCTCTAATTCCTGTTTGAATAATGGGGTCTAGTTTTAACAAACGTAAGTAATTTGTAATGGTAGAACGTTTTTTTCCAACACGCTCACTCATTTGTTCTTGTGTCAAATTGATTTCATCTATCAACCGCTGAAACGATAATGCAACTTCAATAGGGTCTAAATCATGTCGTTGAATATTTTCAACTAACGCCATTTCTAATGATTCTTGATCATTAGCAATTCTAATATAGGCTGGTATAGTTTCTAAACCCACTATTTTAGAAGCTCTTAATCGTCGCTCTCCTGATATTAATTGATATTTATTAAAATCTAATTTTCTAACAGTAATAGGCTGTATAACACCAAGTTGCTTTATTGAAATAGCTAATTCATTCAGTGTTTCTTCATTAAAATTAGTTCTAGGTTGATAAGGGTTAATTTCTATATATTTAAGCTCTAACTCAACGATATTGCCCACAACTTTGTCAGCATTCTTATCTTCAACAGATTTAATGTCGTTTTCAGGATCTTTTAAAAGTGCCGAAAGTCCTCTTCCAAGGGCTTGCTTTTTTACAGCTTTAGTCATGCTTTATGCTTTATTTTTTTTTATAATTTCTTCGGCCAAATTTATATAATTTGTAGCTCCTTTACTCGTAGCGTCATATCCTATAATGCTTTCTCCAAAGCTTGGTGCTTCACTCAATTTAATATTTCTTTGTATTATGGTTTCAAAAACCATATCAGAAAAATGTTTTTGCACCTCTTCAACCACTTGATTTGATAGTCTTAAACGGCTGTCAAACATAGTAAGCAATAATCCTTCAATGTCTAATTGTGAATTGTGAATTTTTTGGACACTTTTTATAGTTGTCAATAATTTTCCTAATCCTTCCAAGGCATAATATTCACATTGTATTGGAATAATTACACTGTTTGCAGCTGTCAAAGCATTTAAAGTTAGTAATCCTAATGAGGGTGCACAATCAATGAGTATAAAATCATATTTATCTCTAACAGTGGTTAATGCTTCTTTGAGCATATATTCTCTTTTTTCTTTATCAACTAATTCAATTTCAATTGCTACTAAATCTATGTGTGCAGGAATTACCCAAACATTTGGTGCTGAGCAAGAAATTGTAGCCTCATCTGGTGTGCAACTGTGTTCTAAAACTTGATATGAGCCTATATTTACAGATTCAACATCAATGCCTAAACCACTACTCGCATTAGCTTGTGGATCGGCATCAATTAATAATACTTTTTTTTCTAAAGCTCCAAGTGAGGCAGCTAAATTAACCGATGTAGTAGTTTTTCCAACCCCTCCTTTTTGATTTGCAATTGCAATAATTTTACCCATTTATAAAAAAATTATGAGGCGTAAAAATACAATATTTTATCGTTTTTTCAAGACTTAATTATTAACAATAAAATAAAATTGTAAATAATTAGAAGCTAAAACTTGTAAAAGTAATTACTATGCAGCAAATTTTATGCTTCAGTTAAATTTTCTTTTACAAAAAAATTATTCTTGTAAAACGTTTAAAATAGTAATAGCAGCTTCACTAATTTTAGTACCTGGACCAAAAATTGCCACAGCTCCTGCATCAAATAAAAATTGATAATCTTGATCCGGAATAACACCTCCAACAATTACCATTATATCATCTCTACCATATTTTTTTAACTCCTTTATTACTTGAGGCACAAGAGTTTTATGACCTGCCGCTAAAGATGAAACGCCTAAAATATGCACATCATTTTCAACTGCTTGTTTAGCTGCTTCTTTAGGGGTTTGAAATAGTGGGCCAATGTCCACATCAAAACCTAAGTCGGCATAACCTGTTGCTACAACTTTTGCCCCTCTGTCATGTCCGTCTTGTCCCATTTTAGCAATCATTATTCGGGGTCTTCGTCCTTCTTTTTTTGCAAAAGCATCAGCAAGTTGCTTTGCTTCTTCAAAACTCTTGTCGTTTTTAATTTCTTTACTATACACGCCACTAAAACTTCTAATTTGTGCTTTATACCTTCCAAAAACACCTTCTAAGGCTTCACTAATTTCACCAAGTGTTGCCCGTTCTTTAGCTGCTTCTATGGCTAATTCAAGTAGGTTTTTATCGCTGTTTTTTGCACACTGGGTTAATGCTTCTAAACATATTTTTACGCGTTCTAAATTTCGATTTGCTTTAATGTTTTCTAGTTGTTCTATTTGTTGGTTTCTAACACGATCATTATCCACATCTAAAATGTGAAGCGGTTCTTCTTTTTCTAGTCTAAATTTATTTACCCCCACAATTATGTCCTGACCGCTATCAATACGGGCTTGTTTTCTAGCGGCAGCTTCTTCTATTCGGAGCTTAGGAATTCCTTGTTCAATAGCTTTTGTCATACCACCTAAAGCTTCTACTTCTTCAATTAAATCCCATGCTTTTTGAGCAATGTTTGCAGTTAAACTTTCAACATAATAACTTCCTGCCCAAGGATCTACGGTTTTAGTAATTTTTGTTTCTTCTTGTAAATATATTTGAGTATTTCGGGCAATACGTGCAGAAAAGTCTGTTGGTAATGCCATAGCTTCGTCTAATGCATTTGTGTGTAGAGATTGTGTTCCACCAAAACCTGCTGCTGCTGCCTCAACTGTAGTTCGAGCCACATTATTAAAAGGGTCTTGAGCTGTTAAACTCCAGCCACTCGTTTGACAATGTGTTCTAAGAGAAAGCGATTTGTCGTTTTTAGGATTAAATTGTTTTATAATTTTTGCCCAAAGCATTCGAGCGGCACGCAATTTAGCAATTTCCATAAAATGATTCATACCTACCGCAAAAAAAAAGGATAATCTGGGAGCAAAAGTATCCACATCCATTCCTGCCGCAATTCCTGTACGTATATATTCTAATCCATCGGCAAGGGTGTAGGCTAGTTCAATGTCTGCCGTGGCACCTGCCTCTTGCATGTGATATCCTGATATGGAAATTGAATTAAATTTGGGCATATTTTTACTCGTAAATTCAAAAATATCTGCTATAATTTTCATGGAAGGTGCTGGAGGATAAATATAGGTATTTCTAACCATAAATTCTTTCAAAATATCGTTTTGAATAGTACCTGATAAATCTT
>DAINSR010000070.1:1531-4434 GCA_036741255.1 Flavobacterium sp. | reverse complement strand
AGCAACTCCCTGCTCCAAAGCAGCAACTATATAAAATGCCATAATGGGCAACACTGCTCCATTCATAGTCATGGAAACCGACATTGTATGCAACGGAATTTGTTCAAAAAGAGCTTTCATATCTTCTACACTATCTATGGCTACTCCTGCCTTTCCTACATCACCAAAAACTCGTTCGTGATTTGAATCATAACCTCTGTGAGTGGCTAAATCAAAGGCTACTGAAAGTCCTTTTTGACCAGAGGCTAAGTTTCTTCTATAAAATGCATTACTATCCTCTGCTGTTGAAAAACCTGCATACTGACGGATTGTCCATGGTTTTTGTACATACATTGTAGCATAAGGTCCACGCAAATTTGGTGCAAAACCAGCTGCAAAACCAATATGTTCAAGATTTGAAATGTCGCTACTGTTATAGGTTGGTTTTATTTCAATACCCTCTGCAGTTAAAAAATTTTCTTCAGCAATAGTACTGTTAGTATTTTCTTTTTTAGTGAGTTCAAGGGCAATATGTTGTATGTTTTTTCTCATAATTTATGCCTCTAAATTCAATCGTTCTTGTTCTATTTTTTCTGCCAATCGTTTTTCTATAATGGGCGTTATTATCGTTTTTCTTGAATTTTGTTTTAGAAAGGGGTACAATTCTAAATCATTTTTCATTTGATCATTCTTATTTGGATACTTGTTTGTTCCTAGTAAAACTTCTTTTCCAGAGTTAAATAATTCTTCCTCTTTTTTTGCACTTTCGCTTATTTTTCTTTGAATAGTACCTTTCATTAATTGCGAAATCAATCCGCCATTTTTTTCAATATCTTTAAATAATTCCAATGCTTTTTGTGCAATTTGTTCTGTTAAGGTTTCAATATAATAAGCCCCATCTGCTGGGTTATTAACCTTATCTAAATAACTTTCATTTTTGAGTATTAATAATTGATTTCTTGAAATTCTATCGCCAAATTCGTTGTCTTTATGATACAAAGCATCATAAGAAAGATTTGAAATAAAATGTGCACCGCCAAGAATGGCACTCATGCATTCAGTTGTTGTGCGCAACATGTTTACATTATAATCATAAATAGTTTTATTTCTTTTTGATGGCGATGCAACGATTAAACAATTGTGCTTGTGGTTATATTCTTTTGATAAGGTATTGAATAACAACTGTAATGCTCTTAATTTTGCTATTTCAAAAAAATAATTAGACCCCAAAGCAACTTCAAGTATTATTGAATTATTATTGTTATCTACTCTATTAAAATATTCATTTAAATGTGCTAATGTATAGGCAAGTTGCTGAACAATAGTAGCTCCAGCATTTTGATATATACTAGATTTAATTGTTATAAAAGGCATGTTAGATATGGAACTAACTTGATTTAAAAATTTAAAATCAGATTCTAAATTAGCATGATAATTCCCTGTTTTTAAGAGATGGTAAATCGGGTCTAGTTGAATTATAAAATTAGATTTATATTTTAGCTGATATGCTTTTAACTTTTTAATAAAATCTATCGAAAGAAACGCTAAATTAAAAAAACAAACTACTTTATCTAAAGGTAGGTTTTGAAGTAGATTTTCTATTGATATGGTTTTGTTTTCAATAGTAAATTTTATGCTGTCTGCTCCTCTTTGAATAGTATTTAAGGCTTTAGCATTTGATTTTTCTACATTATAAACATAAATTTGTTGGAGAATTTTGAATTTTGTTGCCTCTGTAGTAACTGGTAAATTTTGAATATTCTGGTCAAAATGATAAAATGGTTTTACTTTTATTCCATCATTACTTTCCCAAATTAAATTTTCGTTATAATCGGCACCGTTTAATTCAAACTGAATTTTTTGTTTCCACATTTTTGAAGAAACAAACTTAAAGTCGTTAAATAATTTATTTTCATCTTTCATCATATATTCCTTTTAATTTACAAATCACTTTTAGACTCATCATTTTTTAAATCGTCTTCAAACTCAATAATATAAATATCTTCGCTATCTCTTTTCATAAAATATTTCTCTCTAGCATATTTTTCAATCATATTTAGGTTTTGAAGCTTTTTAATTTTAATACTATCGCTGGCAATTTCGTTTTTATAATATTCTTTGTTAGATTCAAGATTCTCAATTTCTTTATTTAACACACGATGCTCTAGATAAGAGTAATTATCTAAAAAAAGAATCCAAACAATAAAAAATAAGGAAATCCAAAAGTATCGGTTCCAAATAAATTTTAGAAAAGGATATTTAAAGAAAAGATTTTGCATACTTACTATTTATTTTCTAACTTTTGTAAAATAACCGACTTTAAAATATCAATTGCCACTGCATTGTGTTTGTCATTTGGAATAATTAGGTCTGCAAAAGCATTTGTAGGTTCTATAAATTGCTGATGCATAGGTTTTAAAGTGTTTTGATAGCGGTATAATACTTCATTCATATCTCTGCCACGTTCGGTAATATCTCTTTTTAAGCGTCTGATTAATCGTTCGTCTGAGTCGGTTTGAACAAATATTTTTATATCAAATAATGCTCTTAACTTGGCGTTAGTAAGAATAAGAATCCCTTCTACAATTATAACTTTTTTTGGATTAACAAGTACAAAATCATCAGTTCTATTATGATTGACAAACGAGTAAACAGGTTGTTTTATAGTTTTTCCTTTTTTTAGCAATTTCAAATGTTCTACAAGTAACTCAAAATCTATAGCTTGTGGATGATCAAAATTTATTTTTGTTCGTTCCTCATAAGTAAGATTTGATGTTTCTTTGTAATACGAATCTTGAGAAATAATTCCTTCGTCTTTCCACTTGGCTAATGTCTTAGCTGCTACTGAGCCTGCATTTTCATCTTTGCCAACTAAGGGGACAGAGAGATGAATACTATTGATGGGGTGATGGTAAAGTTTATGT
>DAINSR010000070.1:0-1521 GCA_036741255.1 Flavobacterium sp. | reverse complement strand
ATTCCTACATCTGCATCTGAAATTTCATTCATCATTTGATGCACAAAGGTTGTTTTGCCACTTCCTGTTCCACCAGCAATTCCAATGATAAGCATATTGCGATTAGATTTTTACTTTAGCAAAAATAGAAATAATATTTAAGGCGTTTTTTGTTTATTTAAGAAACTTTAAAATTTATATAAAAAATGGGTTTGAAAAATATGTTGAATTTTAATTTTATGTGATCATTAAGAATATTAAAAAATTCAAGTATAATTTGTAGCAAGAAAATTTAATAGTATATTTGCAATTATTTACGGGGTGTAGCGTAGCCCGGTTATCGCGCCTGCTTTGGGAGCAGGAGGTCGCAGGTTCGAATCCTGCCACCCCGACAAAAGCCTTCTTGATACACAAGAAGGCTTTTTAATTTGATACAATAATAATAACATTTGAATAAATGGGTTGTTATTTATAAATCTTAAAATATCTCATTTCAATCAAATTTAGTAATTTTGCAAAAAAAATATAAAGTATCATGACGCAATCAATAGAAAAAGTAAAATGTTTAATTATAGGCTCTGGACCTGCGGGTTACACAGCTGCAATATATGCCTCTAGGGCAAATATGTTTCCTGTTTTATATCAAGGCACACAACCTGGAGGGCAATTAACCACAACAAATGAAGTTGAAAACTGGCCAGGAAATCCAGAAGGAATAACGGGACCAGAAATGATGTTAGGATTAGAAGCTCAAGCTAAACGTTTTGGTGCTGATATTCGTAATGGTTGGGTTACAAAAGTAGATTTTAGTACTAGCGTTCATAAAGTATGGATTCAAGATGAAAAGGAAATACATTGTGAAACGGTAATTATTGCCACTGGTGCTTCTGCAAAATATTTAGGATTACCTTCTGAGCAAAAATACCTTAATCTGGGTGGTGGTGTTTCTGCGTGTGCTGTTTGTGATGGTTTTTTCTACAGAAATCAGGAGGTTGTTATTGTGGGTGCTGGCGACAGTGCTTGTGAAGAAGCTCATTATTTATCAAAATTATGTACAAAAGTTACTATGCTTGTGCGAAGTGAAAAATTTAGAGCATCAAAGATTATGGAAGAAAGAGTGCGAAAAACACCAAATATTCAAATTTTGATGAATCATGATACTGTAGAAGTTTTGGGAGACGGACAAGTGGTAACAGGTGTAAAAGCATTAAATAAAACGACACAAACTGAAATAGAAATTTCTGCAACTGGATTTTTTGTGGCTATAGGTCATAAACCAAATACTGATATTTTTAAAGATTATTTGGAACTTGACGAAACGGGTTATATAATTAACAAACCTGGTAGCTCAAAAACCAATATTGAAGGAGTTTTTGTTTCTGGTGATGCCGCAGATCATATTTACAGACAAGCTATAACAGCTGCAGGAACAGGCTGTATGGCTGCATTAGATGCCGAAAGGTACTTGGCTGCTAAAGAATAGTTTTAACGCATGTAAAACTAAATCAAGTACATTTACAAATAATTAATAACAATTATTAG
>DAINSR010000069.1:2644-9373 GCA_036741255.1 Flavobacterium sp. | reverse complement strand
TAATGCTTCGCTAAAAATCATTATTTCATCTGCACAACCATTATAGCTTGTGCTGATGTTGCTAAATACATTAGTACCATTAGTGCCACCAAAAGCGGCTCCATCATTATGAATTGGGATAGCATTAAAACCAACCGAAGTATTTTGTGCTGAAAGTGTTCCGTTTTGATACAGAGACAACTCACCATTGTTAAAGACAGCTGCTACATGCACCCATTGCGTGTTCGCTAAATCTGCAGTAACGGTTTTTAGTGTTGTGCCGTTGCGTACCCCTAGTTGTAGCTTGTTTGTGGTGTTATTAATTTGAATGCCCATACCTCCCTCTGTGCTACCTCCTTCGTCATAAATAGTTTTAATACCTGAAGTAGTGCTGTTGTCTATCCAAAATGAAACTGTTCGAGCGGTAAAAGAATTATTAAGAATACTTTTTCCTTGATCTAGGGCAACAAAATCGTTAGTGCCACTAATACACACCGAGTAATCTCCATTGACTGTTGAGGTGCTATTTAAGGCGGTGGTTTGACAGTCGTTTGCTGAGCAAACAAAGCTATTACAAGCATAAGGAGTCGTTGCATCGCCCACATTCAAATATGATTTTTGTTCTAAGGGTTCGGGTTCAATAATTGGTACCCCACAAGCATTATTTTCAATTCCTGTTTGAAAACCAGAACGAAATGGGAGATAAATAGCTGCTTTTGCTGTTAGGGTTTCAAGAGGTGTAGGGGCATATAATTTCAACATATAATCTTCTACATCGCCCATTTCATATATGCCGTTAGAACTAATATTTTCTCTATCATCACAAATGGCTACTCTCATTCGCACATATCGTTCTTCGCCAGGTTGCATGCCTAATGTATAATTATAAGGCATTTTGTATGAAAAAGTGAATGTTGAATCTATATTAGGATAAGTAGTATCTTCTAAATAGTCTATAATTCCAAAATCACTTAGTTCATCAAAATCATACGTGTTATTGTTAGCCACTAAGGGGAAAAAATCTATCCAAACTTTGCATTTATAGGGTATTTTATTAATATTTTCCACATTAATTTTAACGATTAATTCTGAAGGTTCTTCACCCGCAACAGAAGTTTTGATGGATTCAAAATAATAATGTGGATTGACCAAATTTAAATAACCTCCATTGTCTCCTGTTTCTATCGTTTTGTCTAATTGAAAAGCTTGATAAAGATTAACTTTGTCTATATATAAATCGGGAGAGTCAATTCCATAACTAAAAGGATATTTTTTAGACTTCCAATTATTTATTAATAATTGAGGGTTAAATACTTCTAGAGCATTCATTGGCATGTGAAATGGCAATCTTATTGCTTGAATTTGAGTAGCTGTTACATTAAAATTAGAGTCTTGTGAGGATTTATAAAGCAATACCTGTAAGGGGTTTAGCTGTGATGCAACACCTGCAAAAATACTTTCAAAATCAGGATTGCCGTTATATTGATTTAAAAAATTAAAATATGAAATATAATTTGCTTTAAAATTACTTGAGTCAAATCCGTATTGAGAGGAATTAGTAAACAAATTCAACAAATTATTGTCTAGCTCTATTGAAGGATTTAATGCCTCACCTTGAAAAGGTTTCGATAGCGGATTGGTATCATATTTTTTTAACTTAATGCCGTAAAACAAGTAAAACTCTTTGTGAAAAAATAAGTAAATATCGTCTGTTGCAAGGTTCGTCATTTTTAGTCCAGCTCCCAGTAAATCTTCTCTTTTTGGTTTGTTTAGACCAAATTCTTCTAAAAACAAATTTGCTACCGGTTTAATATTCAAGAATGAAGCACTGTTATTTGATAAAGGGTAGAAAGTATATTTAATGTTTTCGTCTGTTAATGGAACTAAATCTTTAATATATCCACCTGGCAAATGGCTCATCCAAGTGTAATTTGGATCAAGATAATGAATAAAACCTGGTTGGTCTTCATCGGTTTTATACCAATTATTTTCAATTGCTGAAAAATGAGGCTGTCCAGTGTTGTCGTTTTTCTTGACGCCAATTAAGCCTTTATCTAATAAATGCATTAACGGAGAACCACTGGAACCAGCGTCAGGTTCGTACTGATGTAATTGAGGTGCAATGTATAGGTATGGTTGCATCTTAAAACTTCCATTATTATAACTGACAGATGGCAGTATGGATTGATCCATAAAAGTACCAATAGATACTTTTTTTGAATCTGCTGATGGGTGATGTATATTGATACTCAAATACTCGTCTATGAAATCACTAAAATAATGTAGATTCCAACCTAAAGCATAAGCATTGTATATTGGAGATTTAGGATTATTAATCTCATCTTTGTGAACTTCTAGTTCAATTAAAGCTAAATTTGCCGAGAGGTTTGTTGAACTTCTTTTAAAACTAAATTTGTGGACTTTAGTAATGTTTTTTTTTGCTACATTGTTTTCTAAAATTAAATCATTAGCCATTTCATAATTAAAAGACAAATACAAAGTGTCAGATCCATTTCTTAAAAGCTCACTATCTGTTATTATAAAAAGATTTCTTTTATCCGATGAGTATGTGTTTTTAAGGGTGTTCATTAAAACTCCTGTGCCTACTTTAAATTCATTGTTTTCTAAAGGATAATAAATTTGGCAAACAGCTCTTTTAACATCTTGATGATCTAATGTGCTTACAATTTCATTAATATTATGGTTTACTGGATTAGATGTTCCAATAGGGTCGTTTGGCAGATACAAAAAATCAGGTTGCTGTGCACGTGATATTAGTGTAAAAAAGAGACAAAACCATAATGTAGTTCGTGTTTTCATTTAATGCTTTTTCAAACTTATTTAACTTTATTGAATCTTAGATTTCAAAATTTAAATATACCTGAACTTCAAATACTTTGATGAATTGAAATGAATTCAGTTTGATAAAAAAGTACACTTTTTATACAAACTCTTAAATTGCAATAAGTCTAAAGATTTTATTTTACTACTATTTAGAAATCTATTTTTAACTAAAAGGCACCTCTAAAAACTTCTTCTTTAAAATCCTTATTTCTCTTGACTAAACGAGTTTTTAAAGGGGTACTAAATTAATTATCCAAAATATTTTCAAAATTAGGCTTGCTATATAATGGTCCCTTCATAACCTTCCCATCTTCTCTATATATTGGTTTTCCGTTTTCATCTAATTTGCTCATATTACTTCGTTGAATTTCGTCAAAAATAGCCTCTATTTTATGTTGTAAACCATGTTCTAAAATTGTTCCACATAAAATGTAGAGCATATCGCCTAGTGCATCGGCAATCTCAACTAAATCTTTGTTTTGAACAGCTTCTAAATACTCTTCATTTTCCTCTTTCATTAAATGGTATCGGAGAATATTTTTTTGCTCTCCTAAATCAATTTTTATCTCGTTTGAAACACCAAGTCCAAATGACTTATGAAAATGTGCAACGGCTTCTAATTGTTTTTTCATATTTTTCAAAATTTTAACATAGAATATCTATAATATTTAACTCTTTTTCAGGGTTTTTAATATAAAAGTATCATTTATATTTATAATACAGAACAAAAACAGTGTGTAAAGATTTTTATATAATTGATTACTAAACGCTCATTATCAATTTTTAAAAGTTATCTTATATAATGATTGCAAAACTAGTTTTAAATTATAGAAATATCTACTTTATGAGTATTTATTAATATTTTTGTGAAAAAAAAATATGTTTTCAATTGGTCAGCTATACTTTGCAATTTTTTTTGTTATTACTTTTATAACAATTATGATATTAGTTTACAAAAAGGATATAAAAATTCATAAAATACATTATAAAGGTAGTAGTAAGTGGGTTATGTTAGGATTTTTATCTTTTTTGGCTATTTTGTTATTATTGAAGTATTTTTTAAAAAATAATTAATACATTTGATTTTATTATATTAAAATTTTAAATATAAATGAAAATTCTGAAGTATATTTTTTTGCTTCTTGTTCTTTGTTGTGTTGCGGCTTTTGTATTTGTTGCAACACAGCCAGGAGAGTATTTTATTACAAAGAGTAAAGAGATTACTGTTTCAAAGGATATAGTTTCAAACTTTATAAATGATTATAAAAAATGGAATCTTTGGAATCCAAATTTTGACAAGTCTGTTTCAAAAGAATTTTTCTCTGATGATTTAAAAAACTATACGATAAAAAATGGTTCACAAACAACGTATTATGAAACTATAGAGCAATTTGGTATGGATTCTTTAATTCAAAAAATGAAGAAAAATGATGTAAGTCGTTCTATAGTATGGAGGTTTAAAAGCACAAGTAGCGGTACTTTAGTTATTTGTGAAATGAAAGGGACAATGAATTTTGAGCAAAAACTTTATTCTATCTTACAAAATGGTGTAGAGAACTACTTGGGAGAGGAATTAAGTATTGGTATAGAGAATATAAGTAACTATTTATCTGATCAAATTAATACTTATAGTATCAAAATAAAAGGTGTCGAAACTTTTAAACGCACATTTTATATCTATCAAAAGGATAGTTGTTCAATATCAATCTTTTATACCGAATCAAAAAGAAAAATCCCTGATTTATTGAAATTTGCTCAACAAAATTCCTTGACTTATATAAACAAGCCATTTGTGTTATTTGATTATTGGAATAGAAATAGTGAAGCAAAATTTTCAATTTGTTTGCCCGTTCAAGAGGAAATTATTACCTCTGAAGGAAGTGATATAAGTGGGGGTGAAGTAAAAGAATTTAAAGCATTAAAAATTTCATTAACTGGGGATTATTCTCATGTTAGAAAGGCTTGTAATGTGGGATATGCTTATATTAAAAAAAACAAACTAATTGCTTTAGACAAAAATCACGTAGAATCATATATAGTATTTGCACCCGAAGAACAAAGTCCGTCAAGATGGCTGACCGATATATACATTCCAATAAAAAACAAATTTGCTAGAAAAAAAGAAATTAAAGTTGAGACTGAAACTTTAGCAAAAACTTCAGACATCCCTAAAAACAATTAGTTGTCTAGTAAATATTTAATAACGGTTTCTGCCGCTTTTAAACCAAAAAGTGCTGGCATCCAACTGTTTGTTCCATAAAAAGATTTTTTAAAATTTTGTCCGTCAGTAACTTTTAAACTTGATGGTTCTGGTAGTTCTGTAGAAAAAACCGTTTTTACTCCTTTGTTGATAGGTATGGCTTTAAGTCTTTTTCTGATATTTTTTGCAAGAGGGCAATCTTTCGTTTGACTAATATCTTTTACAAAAACTTTTGTAGAATCAAACTTGCCTCCAGCTCCCATGCAACTTATTATTTTTACTTTTTTTTGTTTGGCAGCAATTATTAAATTTAATTTTGGAGTTACACTATCAATACAATCTAAAACATAATCATAATCATTTGATACAATTTCTAAGGCTCTTTCTGGAGATAAAAATTCTTGAATTATGGTTAAATTCAATTCGGGATTAATATCTAACAGCCTGTTTGCAACAACCGTTACTTTTGGCATACCCACCGTTGAATGTAGTGCTGGAAGTTGTCGGTTAATATTGCTTATGTCAATAGTATCACCATCAACAATCGTTAGATTCCCTATGCCAGCACGCACTAAAAATTCTGCCGCAAAACTACCTACACCCCCAAGTCCTACAATTAATAAATTTGCTTTTTGTAATTTTAAAATACCCTTTTCTTTAAAGAGTAAGGTTGCTCTTTCTTGCCATTTTTTCATGTGTATATTTGTTTTGAAAAGGAAACTATTGTATGTTATAGCATTTAAAAGTTAAATTAATTATCTTCATTATTAAATACCGACTTGTAGTTTGTGAGTATAATATCTTTTAAATCTTCTAAATTTCTTTTTTTTATATGAGCAGCTTTTTCATAAACATCAAAAATTGTATTATTCATAGTATCTGTTTCAAGAAAAAGTCTGTCTTCAGGAATGTAATTTAGCACCGATAAAGCATCTGAATTTTGAAGTAAATATTTTCCAAAAGACAAATAAAATCCATTGTCAAGAAGTGATTTTGCAACGTGCTTGTTTTTAGAAAATCCATGTATAATCATTGAGTTACTAATTTGCATTTCTTTTTTTATGATGATAATTTCATTAAAGGCAGCTACACAATGCAAAATAATAGGTTTTGTAGTTTTCTTTACTAGATTAACTTGCATTTTAAAAACTTCAATTTGCCATTCAAACTTTGTAATAATTCGTTTATCTAAACCACACTCACCGAGTGCTTTGCAGTTTTTTAATTGTAAATTTTGTTCAATAGTTTTTAGATCATTATTTAGTCTGTTTTCATTTATATGCCACGGATGGATACCAATGGAATAATGTAAAACTGCATCAGTAAATTCCCATGGATATTGATTTACTATTTCAATTATTTGGACATCGTTAGTATATGTATGTGTATGCAAATTGACAAACTGCATGAGTTATGATTTTTTTGATCTTGTATTAATAACTGTTTTTTAGTTTATTTACATCAGCAACAATTAGACAACAATTAGACAACAATATTCAGAACTATAAGCATAATGCAGATGTATGCTTTGTTAAAATCAAGAATAGTTGTATCAAATTTTAGTGTTCTTATGTTTAAGTAGTATCACTTCCACAGTTTTTAATTCTGTTTATTTTGTATAAAAATGGATGAAATAAATGATACCAATAATATTGTAAAATAGTCCAATAGTTTATGGTATAATGCCGATATAGTATGAAAATAGT
>DAINSR010000069.1:0-2588 GCA_036741255.1 Flavobacterium sp. | reverse complement strand
GCCAACCAATTTTTTTAAAGTTTTATTCAAACTCTTCTTGATATTCTTTGCTGGTTTGCTCTCGATTATCTTGGTCTAAAATTGTTATAGAACAAAAAAATAATTAATCGTTTTTACTAACAATTAATAGTATAATTAAAACATAAAAAGCATATAGTTATGTTTTGCTAAAATATTATATAACTGTAAATATCCTTATTAATTTTAAGAGTAACCCAGCAAAATATAAACAAATTACTTGGCTATATTAACCGCTCTTGTTTCTCTAATAACGGTAATTTTAACCTGACCAGGGTAGGTCATTTCTGTTTGAATTTTGTGAGAAATTTCAAAGGATAGGGTAGAGGCTAATTCGTCTGATACTTTTTCACTTTCTACAATAACACGCAATTCTCTACCTGCTTGAATGGCATAAGCACTTTTTACACCATTAAATCCGTATGCAATATCTTCAAGGTCTTTTAAACGTTGAATATAAGAATCAAGCACTTGTCTTCTGGCTCCTGGTCTTGCTCCAGAAATAGCATCACACACCTGAATAATGGGCGAAATAAGGTATTTCATTTCTATTTCGTCATGATGTGCACCAATGGCGTTGCACACCTCGTCTTTTTCACCATATTTTTCTGCCCATTGCATACCTAATATGGCATGTGGTAATTCGCTCTCTGTATCTGGAACTTTACCAATGTCATGAAGTAATCCAGCTCTTTTAGCTAGTTTTACGTTAAGTCCTAATTCGGCTGCCATTATACCACACAAATTAGCAACTTCTCTAGAGTGTTGCAATAAATTTTGACCATAAGACGAGCGATACTTCATTCTACCCACAATTTTGATTAGTTCGGGGTGTAATCCATGAATACCTAAATCTATGACAGTTCGTTTTCCTATATCAACAATTTCTTCTTCAATTTGTTTTTGTGTTTTGGCCACCACTTCTTCAATTCGGGCTGGGTGAATTCGCCCATCGGTTACTAGTTTGTGCAAGGCTAATCGGGCAATTTCTCTTCTCACTGGATCAAAACACGATAATATAATGGCTTCTGGAGTGTCATCAACAATAATTTCTACACCGGTTGCTGCTTCAATGGCTCTGATGTTTCTTCCTTCTCTACCAATGATTCTTCCTTTAACATCATCTGATTCTATGTTAAAAACCGATACGCAATTTTCTACGGCTTCTTCTGTCCCAACACGTTGAATGGTACTGATGATTATTTTTTTAGCCTCTTGCTGTGCCGTAAGTTTAGCCTCTTCAATAGTTTCTTGAATGTGGGCCATAGCGTTTGTTTTAGCTTCAGCTTTTAATGATTCTACCAGTTGATTTTTAGCCTCCTCTGCTGATAAACCTGAAATTACTTCAAGTTGCTCAATTTGAGATTTGTGCATTTTTTCAACATCAATTTGTTTTTTTTCTAGAAGTTCTAATTTGGAATTATAATCTGTGATTTTAGACTCTAAATCATCGTTTATTTTTTTTGTTTTTGCCAGCTCACTAGAAATTTGAGACTCTTTATCTCTAATTCTTTTTTCAGTTTCGCCCATTCTTTTATCTTTAGCTAAAATCTCTTTTTCGTGTTCTGATTTTAGCTCTAAAAATTTTTCTTTAGCTTGTAGTAGTTTATCTTTTTTAATAGCTTCAGCCTCAGCTTTTGCTTCTTTTAAAATAGAGGCCGCTTCTTTTTTTGCGTTTTTAATTAAGTTGAGTACGTTGCTTTTTTCTAAAAATTTAGCTAATCCAAATCCGAGTGTTATACCCACTACTACCCCTATGCTTATTACAATGATGTTGTTGTCCATAATTAGTTACTTGTTTATATAAAAAAAACCTACATTAGAGGGATGTATAAACTCCATTTATACAAGTTTTGAGCTATTTTGCCTTTCAAGGTTCCCCGCTTTTGAGAGCAAGGCATTCTATAGTTGCAATAATTCACTCGTTTTAATTTGTGACTGTTGAGTTTACCAAAAAGTTCTAATGCAGGTAGTATTGTTTGTAAGAACGTTATTTTTATTTTTCGAGAATTTTACTCAATTTATCATCTAATTTTTGCAATCTCGCTAAAGCATCAGTATAATCCTGTGATTTATTAAGTTGCTCTTGTTCTACTTGAGAGGCAAATTGTAAGGCACACATTGCTAAAACATCTTGCTTATCTCTAACGGCATAGTTTTTTTCAAATTCTTTAATGATTACATCAATTTTTTTTGAGGCACTTCTGAGTCCTTCTTCTTGTTCATGTTTAACGGTTAGCGGATAGACTCTGTCTGCAATTGACAATTTAATCTTTAATTTGTCTTTCATTTTATTATTCTGAAAGTTGGGCTATGCAATAATCGATTTCTCTAATTAAAGAATTTATTTTGAGTTTTGTTTCTCTTTTATTTTCATCACTACCTAATAGTGCGTTGGTTGTTTTTAAGTTTTCTAACTGATGTTCTAATGCAACGATTTTTTCAAGCTGTTTTGTTTCTTTTTCTTTTATTTTAGAAATCTCATCAATTAAATCTTTGTTTTTTTTTTCTAAAGTATTCATTTTGTAATACATTTTAGAAAACTTAACTTCTAAAGAATCAATCAATTC
>DAINSR010000068.1:0-9431 GCA_036741255.1 Flavobacterium sp. | reverse complement strand
TAGATATTGAAAAAAATTCACCCATCCCATTTTTGGGCGATTTACCAAAGTCAGCAACATCTGACCATGTTATCAACTCATCAAGCCGATCTAGTACAGCTGAAGCATTAAGAATAATTAGAACTAATATAGAATTTTTGTTTAATGGTGTAGCTAAAAATAATGCTAAAACAATTTTTGTAACCTCCACGTTTCCTAAAGAGGGAAAAACATTTGTATCTGTAAATTTAGCGGGAACATTAGCTTTGTCTGGGAAGAAAGTATTATTAATTGGTATGGACATAAGAAACCCAAAATTAGATGAATATTTGAATGTACCTTCAGATGGTTTGACTAATTATATTTCCTCTGAAGCAAAAGATATATCGTCTTACATTGTAAAAAGCCCTAATTTTAATCAGTTTTATATTTTACCTTCAGGTGTTATACCGCCTAATCCTTCAGAGTTATTAATGAACCAGCGGGTAGATGATTTGATGGAAAATTTAAAGAAAGATTATGATTATATTATAGTGGATACTGCTCCAGTGGGGTTAGTAACGGATACTTTTGTTGTTGCAAAACATGCAGATTGTTTCTTGTATGTAGTCAGAGCTAATAAGCTAGACAAACAAATGTTGCGCATTCCTAATGAATTATATAAAGAGAAAAAATTATCTAATATGGCCATTATTTTGAATGATACAGATTCCATAAAAGGCTATGGCTATGGCTATGGTTATGGCTATGGTGCTGAACAATCTGATGAATCAATATCGTTTTTACAAGACATTTGTCAAAAAATTAAAAAATTATAAAAAAATCTTTACACGCTTTTTTTGTACAGTATCATCACAAAATTAATAATAGCACCTCAAAAAAAGAATTAACCATTAATACTTTAGATTTGTTTTCTAAAAATATATTCTTACATTTGCAACCCGTAAAAAAGCGGGAACAATAAATCACAAGAAAAATTAGTATTTAATTATGCCAACAATTCAACAATTAGTAAGAACAGGGAGAGCCCAATTGACTAAGAAGAGTAAATCGGCTGCTTTAGATTCTTGTCCTCAACGAAGAGGCGTATGTACGCGTGTTTACACCACTACACCAAAAAAACCTAACTCTGCTATGAGAAAAGTAGCAAGGGTTAGATTAACTAATGGAAAAGAGGTAAACGCATACATCCCTGGAGAAGGACACAATCTACAAGAGCACTCGATAGTATTAGTTAGAGGTGGAAGAGTAAAAGATTTACCAGGAGTTAGATACCACATTGTGCGTGGTGCTTTAGACACTGCCGGAGTAAGCGGTAGAACACAAAGAAGATCTAAATATGGTGCTAAACGTCCAAAACCAGGACAACCAGCTCCGGCAACAAAGAAAAAGTAAATCAATTACATATAGACAAATATTAATTTGTCTGTATTTTAAAAAATAAAGAAAATGAGAAAAAGAGCGGCAAAAAAAAGACCCCTTTTACCAGATCCAAAGTTTAATGATCAATTAGTTACACGTTTTGTGAATAACTTGATGTGGGATGGTAAAAAATCAACAGCTTTTAAAGTGTTTTATGATGCCTTAGATATCGTAGAAACTAAAAAAGGCGACACTGAAAAAACAGCTTTAGAATTATGGAAAGATGCCTTAACAAATGTAATGCCACACGTAGAAGTACGTAGTCGTAGAGTGGGAGGAGCAACTTTTCAAATACCAATGCAAATTCGTCCAGATAGAAAAATTTCTACTGCCATGAAATGGTTAATTCTTTATGCTCGTAGAAGAAATGAAAAATCTATGGCAGCTAAATTGTCATCAGAAATTTTAGCAGCAGCAAAAGAAGAGGGTGCAGCAGTTAAAAAACGTATGGATACTCACAAAATGGCAGATGCTAACAAGGCATTCTCTCACTTTAGATTTTAATTTATAAGAAATGGCTAGAGATTTAAAATATACTAGAAATATAGGAATTGCAGCTCACATTGATGCGGGTAAAACTACCACAACAGAGCGTATTTTGTTTTATACAGGAAAATCACACAAAATAGGTGAGGTACACGATGGAGCCGCAACAATGGACTGGATGGCTCAAGAACAAGAACGTGGTATTACTATTACATCGGCAGCAACTACTTGTGAGTGGAATTTTCCAACTCAACAAGGAAAGGTGCTACCAGAATCAGTACCATACCATTTCAATATTATTGACACTCCTGGACACGTAGATTTTACAGTTGAAGTTAATCGTTCGCTTCGTGTATTAGACGGTTTAGTGTTTTTGTTTAGTGCAGTTGATGGTGTAGAACCACAATCTGAAACAAACTGGCGTTTAGCAGATCAATACAGAGTACCTCGTATGGGATTTGTTAATAAAATGGATCGTCAGGGGTCAAACTTTTTATCAGTTTGTCAACAAGTAAAAGATATGCTAAAATCAAATGCGGTGGCCATTACATTGCCCATTGGAGAAGAAAACGATTTTAAAGGTGTGGTGGATTTAGTGAAAAATCAGGCAATTATTTGGCATGATGAAACACAAGGTGCTACTTTTGATATTGTTGATATTCCTGCCGACATGGTTGATGAGGTAAAACAATATCGTTCTATTTTAATAGAAGAAATTGCAACTTATGATGAAAATTTGTTAGACAAATATATGGAAGATGAAAATTCCATTACCGAAGATGAGATTAATACAGCTCTGCGTGCGGCTACGATAGATATGGCTATTATTCCTATGATAGCAGGATCTTCTTTTAAAAATAAAGGCGTTCAGTTTATGTTAGATGCCGTTTGCAAATATTTACCTTCTCCGTTAGATAAGGAAGGTATAGAAGGCATTCATCCTGATGATGCTGATTTGTTAGAAGAGGATCAAAAGAAAATTATGCGTCGCCCAGATGTAAAAGAACCATTTGCTGCTCTTGCATTTAAAATTGCTACCGACCCTTATGTAGGTCGTTTAGCTTTTTTCCGTGCTTATTCGGGGCGTTTAGATGCAGGTTCTTATATACTTAATACTCGTTCTGGCAATAAAGAAAGAATTTCTCGAATTTATCAAATGCATGCTAATAAGCAAAATCCTATTGAATACATTGAAGCAGGAGATATTGGTGCTGCTGTAGGATTTAAAGACATCAAGACAGGAGACACAATGTGTGATGAAAAACATCCTATTATTCTTGAATCAATGAAATTTCCTGACCCAGTAATTGGTATAGCTATTGAACCTAAAACAAAAGCTGATGTTGATAAAATGGGTATGGCTTTAGCTAAATTAGCAGAAGAGGATCCAACCTTTACAGTTAGAACAGATGAAGCATCTGGTCAAACAATTATTTCAGGTATGGGGGAGTTACACCTAGATATTTTAGTAGATAGAATGAAGCGTGAGTTTAAGGTTGAAGTTAATCAAGGTGAGCCTCAAGTAGAGTACAAAGAAGCATTTACAAAATCAGCTCAGCACAGAGAAGTTTATAAGAAACAATCTGGAGGTAGAGGTAAATTTGGAGATATCGTGTTTAGATTAGAGCCTGCCGATGAAGTTGACGGAAAAGCTCCAATGGGTTTACAATTTATAAATGAGGTAAAAGGAGGTAATGTTCCAAAAGAATACATACCTGCTGTTGAAAAAGGATTCCGTGAAGCTATGAAAACTGGTCCGCTTGCAGGGTATCAAGTAGATAGTTTAAAAGTAACCCTTTTAGATGGTTCGTTTCACCCCGTTGATTCTGATGCACTTTCATTTGAATTAGCTGCAAAATTAGGATACAAAGAAGTAGCAAAAGCAGCTGGAGCAGTAATTTTAGAACCTATCATGAAAATTGAAGTAATTACCCCAGAAGAAAACATGGGTGATATTGTGGGAGATTTAAACCGTCGTAGAGGTCAGGTTAATGATATGGGGGATCGAAGTGGAGCAAAAACTATTAAAGCTAATGTTCCTTTATCAGAAATGTTTGGATATGTTACTACATTAAGAACATTATCATCTGGAAGAGCAACTTCTACTATGGAGTTTTCTCATTATGCAGAAACACCATCTAACATATCAGAAGAGGTAATTAAAAAAGCAAAAGGTAACGCCTAATTCTAAAGAAAATGAGTCAAAAAATCAGAATAAAATTAAAATCATACGATCACATGTTAGTGGACAAGTCTGCTGAGAAAATCGTAAAAACAGTAAAAAGTACAGGAGCTGTTGTAACAGGACCAATTCCGCTACCCACACACAAAAAGATTTTCACTGTGTTGCGTTCGCCACACGTAAATAAAAAATCTCGTGAACAGTTTGAATTAAGTTCGTATAAAAGATTATTAGACATTTATAGTTCTTCATCAAAAACTATTGATGCTCTAATGAAATTAGAATTACCTAGTGGTGTTGAGGTAGAAATTAAAGTTTAGCTTTATAAGACACCTTAGTCAATAAAAAAGACAAAGATGTAGTTCTTTGTCTTTTTTTTGTAGCAGTAGTATAAATAGTTGTTTTGATATAGAATTTTTTTGAGGTTCTATCTTTTTAATTTCAGAATCTTTTAGTTTTTATATTGGTTTAAAATTATTTTAAAAAATACAAACCATTAGGTTAAATTAAAAATAAAATTTCTATATTTGCACCCTTGAAAAAAAACGTGTTCGTTTATAATGTACGCAAAAACAAATAGTAATTAATAAATTGTTTAATATGTCTGGGTTAATCGGAAGAAAAATTGGCATGACAAGTATCTTTGATGAGAACGGGAAAAATATTCCTTGTACTGTTATAGAGGCTGGACCATGCGTAGTTACCCAAGTCAGAACCATTGAGGTTGACGGGTATGATGCTCTTCAGCTTGGTTTCGATGACAAAACTAGTAAACACGTTGTAAAAGCAGAAGAAGGTCATTTTTCTAAAGCAGGAACTGCGGTTAAAAAGAAAGTCGTTGAATTTAAGTATTTTGAAGAAAAACACAACTTAGGTGATGTGTTAGATGTAAATTTATTTACAGAAGGAGAATTTGTTGATATACAAGGTGTATCAAAAGGTAAAGGTTTTCAGGGTGTTGTTAAACGTCATGGTTTTGGCGGAGTAGGTCAATCTACACACGGCCAGCACAATCGTTTAAGAGCCCCAGGTTCAGTGGGTGCGTCATCCTATCCGTCAAGAGTTTTTAAAGGAATGCGTATGGCTGGGAGAATGGGTTCAGATAACGTAACAGTTCAAAATCTTAGAGTTTTAAAAGTAGTTGCAGACAAAAATCTTTTAGTAGTTAAAGGATGTGTGCCTGGACACAAAAACTCTTACGTAATCATTCATAAGTAATGGAAGTAAAAGTATTAGATAAAAACGGAAAAGAAACGGGTAGAAAAGTTCAACTTTCAGACTCAGTTTTCGCAATTGAACCTAATAATCATGCGGTTTATCTTGATGTTAAGCAATATTTAGCAAATCAAAGACAAGGCACACATAAATCAAAAGAACGTGCTGAAGTAACAGGAAGTACTCGCAAGATTAAAAAACAAAAAGGTACGGGTACTGCTCGTGCAGGAAGTGTTAAAAACCCTTTATTTAAGGGTGGTGGAACAGTTTTTGGACCAAGACCTAGAAGCTATTCGTTCAAGTTAAACAAAAATTTAAAACGTTTAGCTCGTAAATCTGCTTTTTCAATTAAAGTAAAAGAAAATAATTTAGTGGTTGTTGAAGATTTTAATTTTGAAACACCAAGCACAAAAAATTTCATTGCTGTTTTGAATGCATTAAACTTAGGTGATAAAAAATCATTATTTGTATTGGGTGATACAAATAAAAATGTATATTTGTCCTCTCGTAATTTAAAATCCTCTAGCGTTATAACTACTTCAGAACTAAGCACATACGGAATTTTGAATGCAAATAAATTAGTGTTGTTAGAGAGTTCATTAGAGCAAATTGAAAATAATTTAAGTAAATAATAAGGTATGAATGTTATAATTAAACCTATCATTACTGAAAAAATGACAAAAAGCGGTGAGATTTTTAACCGTTTTGGTTTTGTGGTTGACAAAAAAGCAAATAAAATACAAATTAAGAATGCTGTTGAAGCCTCTTATGGAGTAACTGTTGAGAATGTCAATACCATGAATTACAGATCTGATAGATCGGTTAAATTCACTAAAAGTGGTTTAATCGTTGGTAAAACAAATGCTTACAAAAAAGCAGTTGTACAACTGAAAGAAGGAGATGCAATAGACTTTTATAATAATATCTAATACAATAAGATGTCAGTTAGAAAATTAAAACCTATTACCCCAGGACAGCGATTTAGAGTTGTAAATAGCTTTGACACTATTACAACTGATAAGCCGGAGCGTACATTATTGGCACCGAAAAAAAATTCTGGAGGTAGAAATAGTCAAGGAAAAATGACCATGCGTTATACAGGTGGTGGTCACAAACAAAAGTATCGTTTAGTAGATTTTAAAAGAATAAAGCATGGTATTCCTGCAACTGTTAAATCAATTGAGTATGACCCAAATCGCTCAGCTTTTATTTCTTTACTAAACTATGTTGATGGAGAAAAAGCTTATGTAATAGCTCAAAACGGTTTACAAGTTGGGCAGACTGTGGTTTCAGGACCTGATGCTTCTCCTGAAATAGGGAATACATTGTTGTTAAGCAAAATTCCTTTAGGAACGGTTATATCTTGTATTGAATTAAGACCAGGACAAGGTGCTATTATTGCACGATCTGCGGGTACTTTTGCTCAGTTAATGGCTAGAGACGGAAAGTATGCCACCATTAAAATGCCATCAGGCGAAACAAGATTGATTTTATTAACTTGTTCTGCAACGATTGGTGCTGTTTCAAATTCAGATCATCAGTTGATTGTTTCAGGAAAAGCAGGTAGATCAAGATGGTTGGGTAGAAGACCAAGAACTAGACCAGTAGCAATGAATCCCGTTGATCACCCAATGGGTGGTGGTGAAGGACGTTCGTCTGGTGGTCATCCAAGATCAAGAAAAGGATTACCCGCTAAAGGTTATAGAACGCGTTCTAAAGTTAACCCGAGTAGTAAGTATATTGTTGAACGCAGAAAGAAATAATTAGATAGTTATGGCACGTTCATTAAAAAAAGGTCCATTTGTACATTACAAGTTAGAGAAAAAGGTTCAGTCAAATATTGATAGTGGTAACAAAGGTGTTGTTAAGACTTGGTCTAGAGCATCAATGATAACCCCAGATTTTGTTGGACAAACTATAGCTGTTCACAATGGTCGTCAATTTGTTCCAGTATATGTAACTGAGAATATGGTAGGTCACAAATTAGGAGAATTTTCACCAACACGTACTTTCAGAGGTCATGCGGGTGCAAAAAATAAAGGTAAAAAATAAGACGCTATGGGAGTTCGTAAAAGAGAAACAGCAGATGCAAGAAAAGAGGCTAACAAGTCGATAGCTTTTGCAAAATTGAATAACTGCCCTACTTCACCTAGAAAAATGCGCTTAGTTGCGGATATGGTAAGAGGTCAAAAAGTGGAACTAGCTCTTAATGTTTTAAGGTTTAGCACAAAAGAAGCTTCAAAAAAATTAGAAAAACTATTGTTGTCTGCTATTAACAACTGGACACAAAAGAATAGTGATGCTAACATTGAAGAGGCTGGTTTGTTTGTAAAAGAAATACGAGTTGATGGTGGAGCTATGTTAAAAAGACTACGTCCTGCACCACAAGGTCGTGCACACAGAATAAGAAAACGTTCTAATCATGTTACCGTTGTATTAGGACAATTAGATAACACACAAAGCAATTAGTAAACAGTATGGGACAAAAGACAAATCCAACAGGGAATAGACTTGGTATCATCAGAGGTTGGGATTCTAACTGGTATGGAGGTAATGACTACGGTGATAAAATCGCTGAAGACTTTAAAATCAGAAAGTATATCAACGCTCGTTTATCAAAAGCTAGTGTATCAAAAATAATTATCGAGAGAACTTTAAAACTTGTAACCGTTACTATCACTACAGCCAGACCTGGTATAATTATCGGTAAAGCAGGGCAAGAGGTAGACAAGTTAAAAGAAGAACTTAAGAAAATTACTGACAAAGAAGTTCAAATCAATATTTTTGAAATTAAACGTCCAGAAATAGACGCTTTATTAGTGGCAGCAAGTATTGCACGTCAAATTGAGAATAGAATTTCCTACAGAAGAGCTATAAAAATGGCTATGGCGGCCGCTATGAGAATGAATGCCGAAGGAATTAAAGTTCTTATTTCGGGTCGTTTAAATGGTGCAGAGATGGCTCGTTCTGAACAATTCAAAGAAGGTAGGATTCCTTTGTCAACTTTCAGAGCAGATATTGATTATTCATTAGCTGAAGCACATACTACTTATGGTAGAATGGGGATTAAGGTATGGATAATGAAAGGTGAAGTTTACGGTAAAAGAGATCTTTCTCCGTTGGTTGGTATGGATAAAAAACAATCTAAACCCGCAGGAGCAACTCCAAAAAAAGAGAACGCTAAACCGACCAATCGCAAAAGAAAGTAATTATTTAAATTTAAGAAAAAATGTTACAGCCTAAAAGAACAAAATACCGCAAGGTACAGAAAGGTAGAATGAAAGGAAATTCTCAAAGAGGGCATTTACTTTCAAGTGGAATGTTTGGTATTAAATCGGTTCATGAGAAAGGTGTTTTCTTAACTTCACGTCAAATAGAAGCAGCTCGTATAGCTGCAACTCGTTTCATGAAGAGAGAAGGACAATTATGGATTAATGTTTTTCCAGATAAACCAATTACAAAAAAGCCATTAGAAGTGCGTATGGGTAAAGGTAAAGGTGCAGTTGAATACTGGGCTGCAGTTTGTAAACCAGGTAAGATTATGTTTGAAGTTGGTGGTGTTCCACTATCAGTTGCTAAGGAAGCATTACGTTTAGCGGCACAAAAACTTCCGGTAAAGACTAAGTTTGTTGTTGCTAGAGACTATGAAGCTTAATAAAAATTTATTATGAAACAATCAGAAATTATAAATCTGTCAGCAACTGAGTTACAAGAAAAACTACAACAGTTGAGAAAAGCTTATGCTGATTTAAAAAATGCTCATACGATTTCCCCAATTGGAAATCCTTTACAAATTAGAGCTTTAAGAAGATCTATTGCTAGAGTTACTACTGAATTGACTAAAAAGTTACATTAATTGTACACAGCTGAAAGATGGAAAAAAGAAATTTAAGAAAAGAAAGAATTGGTGTTGTTACTAGTAATAAGATGACAAAATCTATTGTTGTTTCAGAAACTAGACGTGTTAAACACCCTTTATACGGTAAGTTCGTGTTAAAAACAAAAAAATATGTTGCACACGATGAAACAAACGACTGTAGCATTGGAGATACTGTAAGAATCATGGAAACAAGACCTATGAGTAAATTAAAATGTTGGAGGTTAGTTGAAATCATTGAAAGAGCTAAATAATTATGGTACAACAAGA
>DAINSR010000067.1:0-9485 GCA_036741255.1 Flavobacterium sp. | reverse complement strand
CTCTAAGAATTCCTTTAGTATTAAAAAACCAAGAGGAGTTTTTAGGGGTCTTTTTATAATTATTTTTTTTTGATACTAAATAATATGCGAATTTAGTTTCTAAACAAATTTTGTCAATAACTTATTATCTTTAAATTTTCAATTAAATTGTATATATACTAAATTGCACAAAATCCAAATTTTGTCTATGTCAGATCAAAATATATACAACGAAGACAATATACGTTCCCTTGATTGGAAAGAACATATTCGCATGCGTCCTGGTATGTACATTGGAAAACTTGGTGATGGTTCTTCACCAGACGATGGCGTTTATATTCTTTTAAAAGAAGTAATTGACAACTGTATTGACGAATTTGTTATGGGGGCTGGTAAAACCATTGAAGTAACCATTAAAGACAAATTAGTTACCGTTCGCGATTATGGAAGAGGAATTCCGCTTGGAAAAGTAGTAGATGTTGTTTCAAAAATGAATACGGGCGGAAAGTATGATTCTAAAGCCTTTAAAAAATCTGTGGGGTTAAATGGTGTGGGAACAAAAGCTGTCAATGCGCTTTCTAATTATTTTAGAGTAGAATCTATTAGAGATAACCAGCAAAAAGCGGCCGAATTTTCTGCAGGAAATTTAATACTTGAAGAAGAAATTCAAGAATCTACAAAGCGAAAAGGAACTAAAGTTTCTTTTATAGCCGATGAAACTATTTTTAAAAATTATAAGTATAGAAATGAGTACATCATTAAAATGCTTAAAAATTACTGTTACTTAAATAGAGGTCTAACTATTTATTATAATGGAGAAAAATATGTTTCAGAATTTGGTCTAAAAGATTTATTAGAAGAAAACATAGCCCAAGACGATATGGTTTATCCTATCGTACATTTAGAAGGAGACGATATTGAAATAGCTATTACACACAGTAAATCACAATATTCAGAAGAGTATCATTCATTTGTAAATGGTCAAAACACAACGCAAGGAGGCACACATTTGAGTTCGTTTAGAGAAGCCATTGTAAAAGTAATTAAAGAGTTTTATAACAAACCTTTTGACGCATCAGATATCAGAAAATCAATAGTTTCTGCTGTTTCAATAAAAGTAGAAGAACCCGTTTTTGAAAGCCAAACAAAAACCAAATTAGGGTCAACAGATATTGGTCCAAAAGGTCCTTCGGTTAGAACTTTTATAAACGATTTCATCAAGGTTAAATTTGATAACTTTTTACATAAAAATCCAGATGTTGCAGAGGCTCTTCTACGAAAAATTTTACAAGCAGAACGAGAGCGTAAAGAACTTTCAGGAATTAGAAAATTAGCAAAAGATAGAGCAAAAAAAGCCAGCCTTCATAATAAAAAATTGCGCGATTGCAGAGTGCATTTAACTGATGCAAAAAATCCAAGAAGTTTAGAAAGTACACTTTTTATAACTGAGGGAGATTCGGCTTCAGGCTCTATAACTAAAAGTAGAGATGTAAACACGCAAGCCGTTTTTAGTTTACGAGGTAAGCCCTTAAATTCTTATGGAATGACTAAGAAAATTGTATATGAAAATGAAGAATTTAATTTATTACAAGCCGCATTAAATATTGAAGAAGACATGGGCGACTTGCGATACAACAACATTGTTATTGCCACTGATGCCGATGTAGATGGCATGCACATTCGCTTGTTATTGATTACTTTTTTCTTACAATTTTTTCCTGAACTGATAAAAGATGGTCATTTGTACATTTTACAAACTCCCTTATTTAGAGTTAGAAATAAAAAAGAAACGATTTATTGCTACAGCGAAGAAGAACGAGTAAGTGCCATAGAAAAACTAAAACCCAAGCCAGAAATTACCCGATTTAAAGGATTAGGAGAAATTTCGCCCGATGAGTTCAAGCATTTCATTGGCGATGACATTCGTTTAGATCCTGTTATGCTAGATAAAGCCACTTCGATAGAAACCTTGTTAGAGTTTTATATGGGGAAAAACACCCCTGACCGTCAAGAATTTATCATTAATAATTTGAAAGTGGAGTTAGATGTGGTGGAGAATAATTAACTATTTTTTTTTATAAAATGACGAAATGATTAATTTGAAAGAAAAAATAAGTATTGATGAATTTGATGGTAAACGCTTTCAAGTAAAGATTGTTGAAGCAGATAACGAACAAAAAGCTTTTTTAACCCATTATTTACATAACATACATAATGGAGTATCAAAATATTATAAAGAAAATGCCTTAAAAGCTCTTAATCAATATATTTCTTATAAAAAAGAAGATGAAAATATTGAAATTTTTGAAGAAGATGCTTTACAACAATTATTATTTGAAGTTGAGAATGTTCCTTTTCCAACTCCAAAAAATTATAAATTTAAGTTTATAGATTTATTTGCTGGAATTGGCGGTTTTAGAATAGCTATGCAAAACTTAGGGGGTAAATGCATTTTTACAAGTGAATGGGATAAAGAAGCAAAGAAAACTTATAAAGCTAATTTTGGTGAGGTGCCATTTGGTGATATTACAAAAAATAGAATTAAAAAGTTTATCCCAGATGATTTTGATATTTTATGTGCTGGTTTTCCATGTCAAGCATTTTCAATAGCTGGAAAAAGAGGTGGTTTTGATGATACAAGAGGTACTTTGTTTTTTGATGTTGCAGAAATAATAAAAAAACATCAACCAAAGGCTATTTTTCTTGAGAATGTAAAAGGTTTAAGAAATCATGATAAAGGAAAAACACTTGAAACAATTTTAAATGTTTTAAGAAATGATTTGAATTATGATGTTCCAGAACCAAAAATTATAAATGCAAAAGATTTTGGAGTTCCACAAAATCGTGAAAGAATATACATAGTTGGATTTCGTAAAGATTTAAAAATAAATGAATTTCAATATCCTGAATCAACAAATAGAAAAGTAACTTTTAAAAATGTAAAAGAAAAGAAAGTGCCTCCAACAAAGTATTACCTTTCAACTCAATACGTTCAAACTTTAATTAATCATAAGGCTAGGCATGAAAATAAAGGAAATGGATTTGGTTACGCTATAATTCCCGATGATGGAATTGCTAATGCAATAGTAGTGGGTGGCATGGGAAGAGAGAGAAATTTAGTTATAGACCACAGAATTGTTGATTATAAGCCAACCACTCATATAAAAGGAACTGTAAATAGGCAAGGAATTCGTAAAATGACACCTAGAGAATGGGCAAGATTACAAGGTTTTCCTGATAATTTTATTATTCCTGTGGCTGATGCTTCAGCATATAAACAGTTTGGAAATTCGGTTGCAATTCCTGCTATTCAAGCAACAGCACAAAAAATTTTAGAAATGGTTAAATTAATTTACATGGGATTGTTACAAAATTTAGGCATAATTAGAGGAGATGATACTTTAGCAGGAAAAATTTTTGAAGATTTGTTTCCTAGTTTTTTTGAGATTGAGTATGTTAAGCCCGTAGATTATGTGAAAATGTATTGGGATGCTTATCTTATTTTTAGAGAAAGTTCCAATTTAAACGAGCAACAGCAAAGAGGTGTCAATGGGAAAATATTTGAATATATTCTTGCGACATTATTAATAAGAGAGAATATATTGCCAATTTTTTTAAGTTCAAAAGTGGCTTTTGCTCCTAATATTAGTTATGATTTAATGCTTTACTCAACTGATAGAGGGCCAATTTGTTTAAGTGCTAAAACTTCATTTAGAGAAAGATATAAACAGGCAGATTTAGAGGCTATAGCCTTAAAATATGTTCATAGAAGATCATTATGTTATTTACTAACTTTAAGTGATAAAGATGCTAATGATGTAAATAAAAAACAAATTATTGGAGATGTTATTGGTCTTGATAAAGCAATTTTTGTATTAAGTGATAAATTTAATGATTTAGTAGATGAATTGAAAACATTTAACTTAACTGAATCTCCAAATGTAAATATAATTGAATCAACACAAATAATTACACTGAACAAAGTTAATTCAGTTTTATAATGAAAGACGAAAATAACATCACCCCTGAAGACGAAAATTTAGATTATCAAAAGGAATCTACTAAAGAAGAAGGTTTTGATGATATTCATGTTGTAACGGGACATCATTTTTACGAAAACAACGAAAACCCAGAAGACACCATTACTAAAGTAACAGGCATGTACAAAGATTGGTTTTTGGACTATGCTTCGTATGTAATTCTAGAACGTGCCGTTCCTGCTATTGAAGACGGTTTCAAACCAGTGCAACGCAGAATCATGCATTCCATGAAAGAGTTAGATGATGGTCGTTACAATAAAGTTGCCAATATTGTAGGGCACACCATGCAATATCATCCTCATGGTGATGCAAGTATTAGTGATGCCATGGTACAAATAGGGCAAAAAGACCTCATTATTGATATGCAGGGTAACTGGGGAAACATCCTCACAGGTGACAGTGCAGCCGCCCCAAGATACATAGAAGCACGAATTTCAAAATTTGGGCATGATGTTTTATACTCCCCAAAAATTACAGAATGGGGACTTTCTTATGACGGTCGTAGAGCTGAACCCATTAATCTACCCGTAAAATTTCCGTTGCTTTTAGCACAAGGAGCAGAGGGGATTGCTGTGGGTTTATCAACAAAGATATTGCCTCATAATTTCATAGAATTAATAGATGCGTCCGTTAAAATTTTAAACAACAAGCCTTTTACTCTTTTTCCAGATTTTCCAACTGCCGGAATTGCTGATGTTTCAAATTATAACGACGGAATGAGAGGAGGGCGAGTTAGAGTACGTGCAAAAATTTCGCAGTTAGACAAATCCACATTAGTAATTACTCAAATTCCGTTTACTACAAATACTTCTACCTTAATAGACAGCATTTTAAAAGCCAATGAAAAGGGAAAAATAAAAGTCAAAAAAATTGAAGATAACACGGCCGCAGAGGTAGAAATATTAATTCATTTGCATACAGGTGTTTCTCCAGACAAAACAATTGATGCACTTTATGCCTTTACAGCTTGTGAAACATCAATTGCACCGCTGGGGTGCGTCATTGAAAATCATAAACCCTTATTTATTGGAGTATCAGATATGTTAAAAATATCAACCCATAGAACGGTTGATTTATTAAAACGAGAACTTGAAATTCAGCTTGACGAACTTAAAAATAAGTGGCATTTTGCTAGTTTAGAAAAAATATTTATAAAAGAAGAAATGTATATTGATTTTAAACTATATGCCGATAAGGAAAGTCTTTACACTTATCTTTATAAAAAATTTGAACCCTTTAGAAATTTATTAGTTAGAGATATTCACGATGATGATTTGCAAAAACTAACGCAAATACCCATGATTCGTATTACACGTTTTGATTCTGATAAAGCCGATGATGCAATTGCAAAATTGGAGTCAGAAATGAAACAAGTAGCATTTGATTTAGAGCATATTATTGATTTTGCAATAGCGTTTTTTAATACTCTAAAAGAAAAATATGGAAAGGGGAAAGAACGACAAACAGAATTAAGAAGTTTTGACACCATTGAAGCCACAAAAGTAGTATTAAGAAACACCAAATTATACGTTAATAAAGAGGAAGGTTTTATTGGAACAGGTCTTAAAAAAGATGAATATGTTGCCGATTGTTCAGATATTGACGATGTTATTGTTTTTCTACGAGATGGCAGAATGGTAATTACTAAAGTTGATGAGAAGAAATTTATAGGAAAGGATATTATTCACATAGCTGTTTTTGATAAAAATGACAAAAGAACTATTTACAATGTTATTTACAGAGATGGAAAAAATGGGGCTTCATTTATAAAACGTTTTAATGTTTCAGGAATTACAAGAGATAAAGAATACCTAATTACACAAGAAAAACCAAATTCAGAAATTTTATATTTTTCTGCAAATCCAAACGGTGAGGCAGAAACAGTAACTATATTATTGCGTCAATTGGGAAATGTTAAAAAATTAAAATGGGATTTAGATTTTTCAGATATAATTATAAAAGGCAGAAACTCTAAAGGGAACACCGTTACTAAATACCTCATTAAAAAAATTGAACTTAAAGAGCGAGGTATTTCAACACTCAGACCTAGAAAAGTTTGGTTTGATGAAACAGTAAAACGCCTTAATGTGGACGGAAGAGGTTCATTGTTAGGAGAATTTAAACCCGATGATAGATTGTTAATTATAAATCAATCTGGAAAGGTAAAGACAATAATTCCTGATCTTTCAACGCATTTTGAAGATGATATGATTGTTTTAGAAAAATGGAATCCAAACAAACCCATTTCGGCTATATACTTTGATGGAGAAAAAGAACGCTACTATGTAAAACGATTTTTAATTGAAAATGAAAATAAAGAAGAATTATTTATTTCTGAACACGAAAAATCGCAGCTTGAACTTGTTTCAACAGACTGGAAACCTGTGGTAGAAATTATATTTGCAAAAGTAAAAGGAGAGCAAAAAGAAGCTATTACAATAAATATTGAAGAATTTATAATGGTAAAAGGGATTAAAGCCCTTGGAAATCAATTAACTACGTCAAAAATTAAAGAAGTTAATGCGTTAGAACCACTACCTTATGAAGAGTTTGATGAAACAATTGAAAACGAATTTGATGTAAAAAGCGAGGAAATTCAGCCCACAGATATAAAAACCGATTTAGAAGAAGACGGACAAATTACATTATCACTAGAATGATAACTTACAAAATTTTATGTAACTTTGAATTTTAAATCAAAATCAATTAAGATTTCGTTATATCCTCATAAAAACAGTTTTAGATAAACAGAGGGAATTTATTATGGAGTTCTTCAAAGTTATGAGATGATATGTCTTAGCGATAAAAAACAATAAATATAAACAGATTAAGTATATGAAAATTCAACAATACATTTTTATTTTAATAATATTTTTTTCCATCACTACAGGAAACGCACAAGACGATAAACATCAAAAAGCAATCATCAATAAATTAAATGAAATTCATAAACCCACTTTTAAAACAAGAGACTCTATAGCTTTTTTATATAAAGTTATTAATGAAAAAGTGCCAAATACAAACGATACTATCATAAAAAACAAACTTTATCACAAAATCAGCCAACTGGATATTTTAGCAGCAAAAAACGATGCCAAAGAACTAGACAACGAACTACATTTTATAAAACAATATCCATCAAATAAAATAGCTTTAGAAATTTTAACCAATAAAATTACTAAAAGAGAGGCAGTTGATAAAATTAATTTGATAGACTTAACTTTCAATAATCTATCAAGTGAATTGAAATTCAGTCCAGCAGGTCTAGATTTAAAAACTTCAATTATAAATTTACAAAACAGTGCTGTGGGTAGCAAGGCTCCAAATTTTTATGTAAAAGATATAAAAAACAACTCGTGGAATTTAGGGATGTTTAAAGATAAAAAATATGTTTTATTGACTTTTGGTAACAACAGTTCTACAATCAGCAGAACAGAAAATGTATATTTAAAAAATCTTTATCAAAGTTATAACAATAAAGGACTTGAAATAATGTGCGTATCATTAGATGAAGATTTGAGAGATTTATCTGGATCTATTAGGTATCAAAAAACAGATATGTTTATAAACATACCTTTAGCCACGAACAAAATACCAATTTTAGAGGAGTATTTTATAAACACTATTCCTCAAAAAATACTAATAGATAAAAATGGTATTATTATAGGAAGATGGCGTGGTAGTAGCGATGCAAATAATAAAAATTTATCATCAACATTGAGTAAAATATTTAATATTCAAAAAGATTCATTAGTAAACAAGAATTTAAAGTAAACTTAAAAAAGTCAAACACTATAATTTAACTTACACACTTTTTAAGATACTGTTAAATGGTGCTTTGTAGTTATTATTTTTTCTTTTTATGGTTTGCTGCTTTAGGGACAAATTTTATAGATATTGAATTAGTACAAAATCGTTTACCTGTTGTTTTTTTAGGTCCGTCATCAAAAACATGTCCTAAATGCCCATTACACTTTGAACACACAACTTCTGTACGTGTCATTCCAAAGCTGTAATCCTCAATATATTTAACAGAACCGTTTATTGCTCTATCAAAGGAGGGCCACCCACAATCTGACTCAAATTTTGTTTCAGATTTGAACAAAACATTATTGCAGGCAGCACAAACATAAACTCCTTTTTCAAAATGATTCCAATACTCACCAGTAAAAGCTCGCTCTGTTGCTTTTTCACGAAGTACCTGATACTGTTGAGGGGTCAATGTTTTTTTCCATTCTGCCTCTGTTTTATTAACTAGAGGTTTTTTTTCTTCTTTTTTTTGTGAGTAGCATGATTGCATTACTACAAGAAGGACTAACAATAAATTCTTTTTCATTTTATTTTCAATATTTGTAATTAAACAATTAATTTTTAGATGTAATGCACATTTTAAAGCTAAGTATTGGTTTCTAAGTCTTTTATATAATCTTCATATTCACAAAAAAACTCTTCAAACTTAATCATTTTGGTATAAAAAAAATTGAATATATCAGGCCAATCTTCCTTGTTATTACAACTCACATTTTCTTTTTCTACCCAAATTCTGCTTATAATTTTTCCGTTTTCTAAATAAAAATCGCGTTGAAAAATGGCGTCAGGTAAAAAATCTTCTATCAAAATAGATTTTAATGACTCTATCTTTTCAAAATATATTATACGTTTTTTTTCGTCATTTGGTTCTATATCCAACAAAACTTTTGCTTTTTTGTTATCTATATGAAACTTAAAAGCAAAATCTTTTATCTTAGTTTGATACAAAATCCACTTCCTTGGATAATTTTCTGCAAATTGTATCCAAAAGTCTTTTTTAATTTTTTGAGCCTCTGCCTTACTATACATTAAAAAAATATGTTGTTATTAAGAATTCTACTATCTTTATCTTAAAATTTTATAAATGCTTTTTATTGATTTTATTAAACATATTCCAAAAATAGAAAAAGAAAAGCTACTTTCTACTATGGCACATATTAAAATGGCACCATTTGAAAGAGTTGCTTCATTAGACAAATTCAATATTGATTATAAAAATTCAAAAAAAGCAGCTGTTTTAATTCTTTTATATCCAAAATTAGGAATTACTCACATGGCATTAATTGAGCGAAATGCTTATGCAGGTGTTCATTCATCTCAAATTAGTTTTCCTGGTGGAAAAGTAGAAGAAAGTGATTTTGACTTATTACAAACTGCACTTAGAGAAACTTTTGAAGAGGTGGGAGTTCCTTCAAGAAAAATAAAAATTATAAAACCATTCAGTGAAATATACATCCCCCCCAGCAATTTTTTAGTGTATCCTTTTTTAGGTTTCTGTTCAGAAGAATTACAATTTGTTCCCAACGCAAAGGAAGTTAAGCAAGTACTAGAATTTCCAATAGCAGCTTTTTTAGATGATTCTAATGTGAAACAAATATTCATAAACACTTCCTATGCCACAAATACACAAGTGCCTGCATTTGTAATTGATAAATT
>DAINSR010000066.1:0-9508 GCA_036741255.1 Flavobacterium sp. | reverse complement strand
GAATTAGTGTCCTCTTTTTTTTTTGGAGCAATTTCAAGGTCGTTTTATAGTGTTTTGGGGCACTTTAGGGCATAAAATCCCCTACCCATAATTTAGTTTTTACAGGAACTTAAACTTTGGCTTGTGCCAAGATACCACCCTGGTCAAAAACCGAAACAAAACCTAAAACATATAAAATGATTATGAGTTAAATGGATAAGTCAATTATTTTATAATGTAAATATTTCAAACTTTTCTATAAAACACTGTTAATTTGAGGTTTAAGTGGATTGCTTTTTACTAATAATTTCTGCTAGTAATTTTTTACCTCTCAAAAGTTTAATCTTAATAGTGTGTAATGGAATATTCAAATAATCAGCAATTTCTTGATAGCTCATTTCCTGAAAATATCGCATTTGTATGATTTCTTGATAAGAAGGTTTTAGTTCTTTTATGCAAAGTAATAGTTGTGCTAAGTTTTGTTCAATAATTAGTTTATCCTCTGCAGAAGGTGTATCGTCTGCAATAGAATTATGATAGTTTGATTCATCATCATTTTCAATAAATAGAGATGATTTTTTTTTTCTTAACATATCAATATGAACATTTTTTGCAATTGCAATGAGCCATGTATTAAAACCAAAATCGGAATTATAAGTTGTAATTTTATCAAATGCCTTAGAAAAAGTTTCAATAACAATATCTTCTGTATCGGTTTCATTTTCAGTGCGTTTAATCATAAATCCATATACTTCATTCCAGTAAAAATCTAGAATAAAAGTAAAAGCCCCTTGTTCTCCTAGTTGAGCTTTTTTTATATACAATTGAATATTGTTTGAATTTATTTCCAATGCACAGGTTTTGAAAAAAGATTTGTTATAAAAACTGATATTTGGGTAAAAATCAATATAATTTCTAAAACAGGATACCAATATACGACATCTTTTTCATCAAGTTTGTTTGCTCCATAGCCAAAAGTAACCCATGTTAAAACATATCGCAACATAACAACTGGGAGAACTATAATCCATTGATATTGAACAGACAGTAGTGTTATTGATGACAGTATAAATATTAAATTAGTTAAAAAAAATAACCCTAATTGAAATTTGTCAAATAGTTTATAAAATGATGCTGTGGAAACATGTCTTCTTTTTTGATTAAACCAGTCTTTAAATTTTGTTTTTGGGGGCGAATAGGTAAAACTTTCAGATTCAAATGCAATTGCTGTATTTTCTTTATGAGCTACTTCATTTATAAACAAATCGTCATCACCAGATTTAATTTTCATGTGATTCATAAAGCCACGATTATCAAAAAAAACTGATTTTTTATATGCTAAGTTTCGACCAACACCCATATATGGTTTCCCAACTTTTGCCCATGAAAAATACTGAATGGCCGTTAGTACAGTTTCAAAACGAATAATTTTATTTAAAAACGAATTTTTAATTTTTTCATAGCCTCCATATCCTAAAACAATTGTTTTTTTTAGTGTAAAATGTGCTGTTATTTGCTGAAGCCACTGTAAAGAATTTGGATAACAATCTGCGTCAATAAAGACTAAATATTCTTTTGTAGCGGCTTTTATACCTAAGGTTAGTGCATATTTTTTATTCCCCCAGAAAGCCTCTGTGTTTTTAATTTTAACTAATTTTATACAAGAATATTTTTTTTCAAATTCTTCAAATAATTCTAATGTATTGTCTGACGAAGCATCATCAATTAGTACAATTTCAAAATCGGGATAATTTTGATTGACTAGCGTAGAGATATATTTAGAAACATTTGAAGCTTCATTTTTTGCACAAACAATTACAGAAACAGGAACTATTTTTGAAATTGATTTTTTTTTCTTAGCGAATGAAAAAGCACTAAAAATTAAAATATAATAAACAAGCTGAATAAGAACAACACTAATAAAAATGCAAAGCAGTACGAATAAAAAAGATTCCATTAAGGTATGTTAGTTGTGAGAAGTCTCTTTACAATCTTTCATTTGTTCTGGGGTTTTTCCACAAAATCCGCAGTTTTCTCCTTCTTTATTTAAAAAAGGGCTTTGGCTTGCACAAGTCCCTGAAAATTTGCCATCTTTTTTTGCCCAAATTTTTATTGCAATTCCTGCAAATGAAAGTAGTAACAATCCAATAGTTAGTAATAAAAGTTTCATTTAAGCCATTTTAATTAGTAATAAGCAATAATCTTACATTAATTTACTCTACTACAAATATACAAAAGATAATTCACTTGAATATTTGATTAATAATGATTTTACCAAGATAGCTGACTGGTTTTAGTCAATTTTTTAAACAGAGTTAATTGGCGTAAATTTTATTGTTGTACTATTGATACGCTTTATTATTTTTCTATACACTAAATATTTACTAATTGATATTAATAATAGTAACTCGTTCCACCACAAATCTAAATTTTTAAATACTATTTATTAAAAAAAATCTGTTGAAAATAAATGTCAATTAAAATGAATCAATTTAACTTAAAAAAATATCTTAGATTTTCATTAAAATTTATTTTGCGTAAATCATTATTTCGGTAAATTCTTTTGAAACAACAAATTTTTTATCATTAATGATATCTAAACTACAAACCTCATTATCTATTTCAATTTTATCTATTTCAAAAGGTAATCCAATTAAATTTATTTCAAAAGTGTCATAAGAGGTAAAGTATTTACCAGATTTGAATTGTTGTAGTTTAAGCGACTCTTTTTTACCCACTAAAGTAAAATTTCGTAAACTAAAACGACCTTTTTTATAGTCATATCCGTCTTGGGCATCTTCATACAATTCTGATTTTTCTTTTCCATCTTTAAAGTAAACGTCTAGTTTTACTTGATGAATTTCTTTTTCGCCCACGTATTGCTGAATTGGATATTTTGGTATTATTGCCCCTTCTTTTACAAAAATTGGCATACTGTCTAAATCGGCATCTACCCACATTTCTTGTTCGCCCTCAACTTTTTCATTATTCCAAAAGTTATACCACGTTCCGCGGGGTACATACATTCTTCTTCCTTTTGCATTAGGTTCTGCTACTGGGCAGGCTAGAATTTTTTCGCCAAAAATAAATTCGTCGTTTCTGTAATGAGTGTGTTCGTCTTCTTGATCAAAGAGTACTAGCGATTTTAAAATAGGGATTCCTTCTTCGGCATATTTCCAAAAAGCTGTATATAAATAGGGCAAGAGTTGGTATCTTAGTTCAATAAATTTTCTTACCACATCTGTAATTTTTTTATCAAAAGTCCATGGTTCTTGATGTCCATGATCTCCTGAAGAGTGCGTTCTACAAAACGGATGAAAAATGCCTAATTGAATCCATCGTGCATAGAGTTCGCCATTGGGTTGTTCTGCAAATCCACCAATATCAGAACCTATAAATGAAAAGCCAGACATACACATTCTTTGAGCCTGAATATTTGCAATATTGAGGTGATCCCATGTAGCCACATTATCTCCTGTCCATGAAGAAGTGTAGCGTTGTGTTCCTGAGTATGCGGCTCTAGTGATTGCAAAAGGACGTTTTGGATATGCAAATTTTTTAATTCCTTGATAGGTTGCTCTAGCCATTTGCATACCATATACATTGTGTGCTTTTCTATGACTGCATTTGTTGCCATCATAATCATGTCGCACATCATCTGGAAATGTTTTTCCAGGAACATCCATAACAGCTGGTTCGTTCATGTCGTTCCAAACTCCGGCAACCCCTATTTCTTCAACTAATTCTTTAAACAATCCAGACCACCATTCTCTGACTTCTGGATTTGTAAAATCAGGGAAATAGCATTCTCCTGGCCACACCTTTCCTTTCATGTAAGGTCCGTCTGCTCGTTTACAAAAATAGTCTTTACTAAGTGCTTCTTTAAAAACACTATATTCCATATCAATTTTGATTCCTGGGTCTATAATAACAATGGTTTTAAAGCCGTCATCAGCTAATTCTTTTACCATTCTCTTAGGGTCAGGAAAGTAATCTTTATTCCATGTAAAACATCTAAATCCATCCATATAGTCAATATCTAAATAAATAGCATCACATGGAATTTGTAATTCTCTAAACTTAGCGGCAATTTCTTTTACGTTTGATTCTGGATAATAACTCCATTTACATTGATGATATCCAAGAGCCCACAGTGGTGGCATTTCATGAGGTTTTCCTGTTAAATCGGTATAATTAGCAACTACATCAACCATTTGTGGTCCATAAATAAAATAATAATTCATTTCACCTCCTTGAGCCCAAAAACTTGTAACGTTTCTTCGCTCTTGACAAAAATCAAAGTAGGATTTGAACGTGTTGTCAAAAAATATTCCATAAGATTTTGTATGATGTAACCCAATATAAAAGGGAATTGCTTTATAAATAGGGTCTGTATCTCTTCCATAAGCATAAGAGTCAGTTACCCAGTTTTCAAATCGTTTACCTTTCAAATTAATGTAAACGGGTTTATCTCCTAAACCATAGTAGCTTTCAGATGTTTGTGAGGTTTTAGACATTTTTACTATGTTACCCCCAAACTCGTAACTTTCTTCCCAATGAAACCCGAGTTCGTCATCGCAAATTAATACTTTGTCTTTTGCATCATACATTTGAGTGTGTAAATCTTTTTTATGTATATAACAAATTAATTTTTCTGTTTCTACAATATATTTTTCTTCGTCTTCTGTAATTTCTAATTTGTTATATCCTGTGCTAGCATACTTAGTAATGGCATAAGAAAAATCTTTTTCAAAAATGGCTGTGGTGGTATATCTAAAACGTATAACGCTATCTCTAACAACGGTTAATTGAAGAACTACATTATTTTCTGTTGTAAAATATAATTGATCTACATCTTTTTTGTAAGATATTATTCTTGAAGGAAATAAATTCCCTTTATGTTCTAATTCGGTATTTAAAATCATAACAGTTATTTAATTTTTGAGTGTAAACGTACAAAATATATATTTTTTTTGAGGTTTATTTTTATTAAAAATAAGGTGTTGTTTTTTTGTATTTGTTAATAGATATGCCCATTTATTAAACTTTGCATAATGCCCCTTTACATTTTAAATATACAAACGGCTAGAGGGGGAACTAAAATTTCTACAGAAAACTCTTTGCCATTGTATGGTTTATCAATACTATTTATTTTGCTTTTGTTTTTATTGCCAGATCCTCCATATTTTACATCATCACTATTAAAAATTTCTATCAAACTTCCTTTTTTGGGTAGTCCTATTCTATAATTTTGATGCGTAGTAGGTGTGAAATTGCAAATTACAATAATATCATTTTTTGAGTCGTTTCCTTTTCTTATATATGATATAACTGAGTTTTGATGATCGTCATAGTTTATCCACTCAAAACCATCTATAGAGAATCCTTTTTCAAATAGGGCAGGAGTGGTTCTGTAAAAAGTATTCAAGTCTTTAATATATTGCTGTGTTTGTTTGTGTGGTTCAAACTCTAGTAAATTCCAATCTAAACTCCCACTAAAATTCCATTCATTATACTGACCTATCTCACTCCCCATAAAATTTAACTTGGTTCCTGGATGAGTAAACATATATCCAAAAAGCAATCTATAATTTGCAAAACGCTGCCACTCATCTCCCGGCATTCTGCCTAAAATAGAGTTTTTACCATATACAACTTCGTCATGTGAAAGAGGTAACATAAAATTTTCTGTAAATGCATAGGCTAGGCTAAACGTAATGTCGTTTTGATGATACTTTCTATAAATAGAATCTTTTTTAAAATAGGTTAAAGTGTCGTGCATCCATCCCATCATCCATTTCATTCCAAAGCCAAGTCCGCCCAAGTGTACAGGTTTTGTAACGCCACTAAAAGCTGTTGATTCTTCTGCAATGGTTTGCACATCTGGAAATGATCTATAAATTTCAACATTTAGTTCTTTGAGAAAAGAAATGGTATCTAAATTTTCATTTCCGCCAAATTCATTAGGTTCCCATTCACCATGTTCTCTTGAATAATCTAAATATAACATTGAAGCAACCGCATCTACTCGCAAGCCATCTACATGAAATTGTTCATACCAAAAGATGGCATTACTAATTAAAAAAGATCTCACTTCGTTTCTACTGTAATTAAAAATTAAACTTTTCCAGTCTTGATGATATCCTTTTTGCGGATTTGGATGTTCGTATAAATGCGATCCATCAAAAAAACCAAGTCCGTGAGAGTCTTCTGGAAAATGTGAAGGTACCCAGTCTAAAATTATACCAATCCCATTTTGATGAAGTTGATCAATGAGATATTTTAATTCTTCGGGATAACCAAATCGTGATGAAGGTGCAAAATAGCCTGTTAGTTGATAGCCCCATGAAGGATCGAATGGATACTCCATAATGGGCATAAACTCTACATGAGTGTAATTCATGTCTTTTAGATACTGAACTAAATCTGTGGCAAGTTCAAAGTAACTAAGTGATCTATTTTCTTCGACTACTTTTTTCCACGAGCCTAAGTGCATTTCATATACCGAGTAAGGTGCATTTAAGGCATTATGTTTTTTTCTGTTTTTTAGCCATTCATTGTCTTGCCATTTGTAGTTATCTTGCCAGACAACTGAGGCTGTTTTAGGAGGATGTTCGCATCTGCGTGCGTAGGGATCTGCTTTTTCGGTTATGATGCCATTATTGTGCGAATGTATTTTGTATTTATACAAATTTCCCTTTCCAACATTAGGGATAAATCCTTCCCAAATGCCCGATGAATCCCATCGAACATTTAATTTGTGAGAGCCATCTGTCCAAAAATTAAAATCGCCTACAACAGAAACACTTGCTGCTGAGGGTGCCCAAACAGCAAAATAGGTGCCTTTTACACCATCTATTGTTAAAATATGCGATCCAAATTTTTCGTACAAACGATAGTGTTTTCCACTTTTAAATAGATTAATGTCAAAATCTGTGAAAAGGCTAAACGGAATGGTATTTGTCATAATTTATAGTATAAATCCTGTTGGAATTGTAGCTCCTTTTTTTATAACAACAATTCCGTCTTTCACAACATACGTGTCTGTTTCTTGATCTTCTAAATGCCTTCCACCGTTTATTTTTACATCATCTCCAATTCTACAATTTTTATCTATTATGGTGTTATTAATGTAGCAACGCTCTCCTACGCCCATTAATATTTGTATATTGTTTTCCTCAATTTCTTTTAATGATTCATAAGAATCACACCCCATCATATATGTGTTTAGAATTATGGTTTCCTTTCCTATTCTAGATCGAATCCCGATAACAGAATGTTCAATTTTTTCAGCTTGAATTAAGCAACCTTCAGCAACAACTGCCTTATTTAAAATTGTACCAGCATATTTTGTAGTTGGTAAAATCCGAGCTCTGGTATAGATACCATTGTTTTTGTCGTATAAATTAAATTTTGGAATATCATCTGTAAGCCCCAAATTAGCTTCAAAAAACGAATCGATATTTCCTATATCTGTCCAGTATCCTTCATATTGATAACTAAAAACTCTTTTACTGTCAATGGCTCCGGGTATAATTTCTTTTCCAAAATCTATAGTATTTGGATCACTCATAAGTTCAATAAGTAAGTCTCTATTAAAAACATATATTCCCATAGATGCTAGGTAATTTTTACCCATCGCTTTCATTTCATCACCAGTATCAGAAATCCAGTTGGGTAGTAAATCTTCTGCTGGTTTTTCAATGAACGATGTAATTCTATTTTCAGAATTTGTTTTTAAAATTCCAAAGCCTGTGGCATCTTTATCATCAACCGGTATTGTTGCAATAGTAATTTCTGCATTATTTTTTTCATGTTCTTTTATAAGAGCTTCAAAATCCATTTGATATAATTGATCTCCAGATAGAATGAGTGCATACTTAAATTCATGACTTAAAAAATGGTGCATACTTTGTCTAACCGCATCAGCAGTGCCTTGAAACCAAGCTTTATTTTGCATAGTTTGCTCTGCAGCTAAAACATCTACAAAAGCAGTACTAAAAAAGCTAAAGCTATAAGTGTTTTTGATGTGTTTGTTTAAAGAAGCTGAATTAAATTGTGTTAAAACAAAAATACGTTTGATATCAGAGTTGATGCAATTTGAAATAGGAATATCAACAAGTCTATATTTTCCTGCAATGGGTACAGCAGGTTTTGAACGATCTTTTGTTAGAGGATACAATCTAGAACCTTGTCCGCCACCTAGAATAATGGATAGTACATCTTTGTTTAACATAATGATTTAGTTTTTAAGTAAAAATTTATAAAGCTTTATATATTCATTGGCAGAAACAAACCATGAATGGTCTATTTCCATTATTTGTTTTCTTAATTTATTGAATTTAATTTTATCATTATAGAGTGCTTTTGCTCTTTCTATTGCTTGAATAATTTGGCTTACATCTACTTCTTGATGAACAATTCCAAATCCGTTGTTTTCTATATCAATAACAGTGTCTTTTAAGCCCCCTGTGCTTCTGACAATAGGAATACTTCCATATCTAAGGGCATATAATTGATTTAATCCGCATGGTTCTACACGGGAAGGCATCAATAAAAAGTCGACACCAGCATACATTATATGCGATAGCCTTTCGTCATACCCTATAAATGCGTAGTAATAATTTTTGTGGTCGTTGATAAGTTTTTTAAGTTGATTTTGAGTTTCTTCATTTCCAGATCCTAATACTAGAATTGAAACATCATTGTTTTGCAACACCGACTCAAAAACCTGAGGCAACAAATCGGATCCTTTTTCATGAACAAGCCTGCCTATGAATGCAAAAAGAGGTTTTGAAGCATCTAAATTATAGGTTTCACAAAGCCATTTTTTATTTGCATCTCTTCCAGTTTCAAGTGTTTCTTGATTGAAGTTTTTTTCAATGTAGCTATCTGTTTCAGGATTCCAAACAGTTGAATCAATACCATTTAAAATACCTACACATTTACTGCTTTCATGTTGCAGTAATTGTTCTAGTCCACTGGCACTCTGTTTCAGTTCGTTCATATAACTGGGAGAAACAGTAGTTACTGCCCAAGCACATTTTATAGCACTTGCTAATGGGTTTATTTGATGATTCCAATCAAGTAATCCAACGTGAGAAAAATTGAATTCGGGAATACAACCTACTAAATCATGCGAAAACGCACCTTGATATTGTGCATTGTGAATTGTAAAAACTACTGGGATTTTATTTAAAATTTCATACACATACGATTCTTGTAACATAAACGGAATAAGTCCTGTGTGATGGTCATGACAATGGATGATAGACGGCTTTTCTTTCCAAGTAAGCAACCAATTGAGTGTTGCAATTTGAAATGACAAAAAACGTTTGGTATCGTCAAAAGAATATACATAATTTTTAAAAAGTAGTTGTGGTATGTCAATAAAAAACACATCAAATTCTAAAGCGTTTTTTTTTAATTTTAAAACCTTATAATCATAAATTTCTTTACCTAGAGCAAGTGCTGATTCATAAATGGTTTCAAATTCATTACTTTTTGTAAAAGGAGTCTCATATAGCGG
>DAINSR010000065.1:0-9585 GCA_036741255.1 Flavobacterium sp. | reverse complement strand
ACCATTTTTGGATTTCTTCTAATTCGTGCTGTATCATTTACCATAGATGATTCTCGCATTTCAATAAACGGATTGTCGTTTACAAATTCATACAAACGCTTTGACCCCATCATAAATGTAGCTAAAGCTCTACCTCGAAGTGTGCCTTTGTAGTTGCAATTAATAACATTTTTTTCTATTAAGTCAATTACACCGTCAGAAAACATTTCTGTGTGCAAACCCAAATCTTTGTGATGAATAAGTTTACTCAAAGCGGCGTTTGGTATAGATCCTATTCCCATTTGAAGGGTGCTTTTGTCTTCTATTAATGAGGCAACATAAGAACCTATTTTTTCTTCCTCTGCTGAAAAAGGCACCACATCATGCCCGTAAATGGGAACGTTTACATCTACTAAATAATCAATTGCCGATTCATGAATTATACCGTCACCAAAGGTTCTAGGCATTTGCGGATTTACCTGAGCTACTACAATTTTTGCATTTTCAATTGCGGCAATTGTAGCCTCTACCGAAACCCCTAAAGAACAGTATCCGTGCCTGTCTGGTGGTGAAACATGAATAAAAGCCACATCAAGCGGCAATACATTTTTTCTAAACAATCGGGGCAACTCACTTAAAAAAACAGGTGTATAAGAACCATTACCTGCTTTTAATGTATGACGAACATTAGCTCCTATAAAAAATGAATTGACATGAAAACTATCGGCTAAATCTGGGTTTGCATAGCGTGCCTCTCCTTCTGTGTGCAAATGACAAATTTCTACATTTCGGAGTTCAGAAGCTCTTTCAGTAAGGGCATTAGATAATATTGTGGGGGCTGCCGCTGCTGCTTGTAAATATACTCTATCCCCAGATTTTACTACTTGAACAGCCTGAGCTGCCGAAACAAATTTAGTCATGATTATTATTTTTATGCAAATTTATAAAAAGCAGCAGCCTTAAATTATGATATTTCTCATCTTGACATCTTTTTTAACATAAAATCAACGAAAATTTATGCACTTCAAAAACCGAATTTTTTACTCTTTTTGTACAATCGTTATCAAATAAAAAGATTATCCCACTAGATTAATAATTTTTCCAGGAACAATAATGATGTTTTTAGGCTTGCTACCTGCTAATTGTGCTTGGGTTCGTTCATCTGCTAAAACAATTTCTTGAATTTGTTCTTTAGTTAAATCTAAGGGTAATTTTAATGTAAACCGCATTTTTCCGTTGAAAGAAACCGGATATTCTTTCTCAGATTCTACTAAATATTTTTCGTCAAATTTAGGAAATGGAAGGGTAGAGATAGAGTCTTTATACCCCATGGCATTCCATAACTCCTCAGCAATATGAGGAGCATAAGGCGAAATCAAAATAGCTAAAGGTTCTAATATTTTTTTATGATTGCATTTTAATTGTTGCAATTCGTTAACGCAAATCATAAATTGAGAAACTGATGTGTTAAAAGAAAAATTTTCTATGTCTTCTGTTACTTTCTTGATGGTTTTGTGCAAGCTCTTATACATTTCTAGAGTTGGCTCACTGTTAACAACCATTGAACCATTATCATCAAAGTATAACCTCCAAAGCTTCTTCAAAAATCCAGAAACTCCTGTAATACCAGCTGTGTTCCATGGTTTTGATTGTTCTAAAGGACCTAAAAACATTTCATATAAACGCAAGGTATCTGCACCATATTCTTCACAAATATCATCAGGACTAACCACATTGTATTTAGACTTTGACATTTTTTCAACTTCTCTGCCAACTATGAATTTAGGAACTATTCCAGATCTGTTATTGGTATTATTTTCATTAGTTAACTCGTTTCTGAGATTTTGAGAGTTGTCATCTAAAGAATTTTCATAAATAAACTCGGCATCCTTATAATCAACATATAAAGGGTGTGCTTTGAATTTTTCAACATCTAATTCATTGGTAATATCATTTATTACGGATAAATCAACGTGAATGGGAGTTGCATTTTTATCGTTTATCAACCCTTTAGAATATAAGACTTTTGAGTTTTCACCTCTATATACAAAAGCACTCATCCCTAGTATCATTCCTTGATTAATCAATTTTTTAAACGGTTCTTCGGTGGGTGCATATCCTCTGTCTTTTAAAAATTTGTTCCAAAAGCGAGAATACAACAAATGTCCTGTGGCGTGTTCGCTACCGCCAATGTATAAATCTACACTTTCCCAATATTGTAGTGCAGAGGCAGAGGCAAATTCGGTTTTGTTGTGTGCATCCATATAACGCATCCAGTACCAAGATGAACCCGCCCAACCAGGCATGGTGTTTAATTCTAAAGGGAAAACTTTTACATTATCTATTAACTCACAGTTCACTACTGCCAACTTTTCAATGTCCCAAGCCCAAACTGTGGCATTGCCTAATGGGGGTTGTCCGTCTTCAGTGGGGAGGTATTTTTCTACTTCGGGGAGTGATAAAGGCAAGGAATTTGTGGGTATGGGATAAGGAATGCCGTTTTTATAATATATTGGGATGGGTTCACCCCAGTATCTTTGTCGTGAAAAAACTGCATCACGCAATCGATAATTTACTTTGGCTTTTCCTGATCCAATTTTTTCTAAAGCTTCTATAACTTTTTGAGTTCCGTTTTTATAGTCTAATTCGTTTAAAAAATCGGAATTCACTAATTGAAAACCACTCTTTTCAGTATAAGCAAAATCCAACCCAGCTTTTGGCGATTCCTCTGAAGTTGGTAAAGCTAAACTAAAAATGTTTTTAATAGGAATATCAAAATGTTTTGCAAAAGCAAAATCGCGTTCATCGCCACAAGGCACCGCCATAACAGCTCCAGTGCCATAGCCTGCCAGTACATAATCACCAATCCAAACGGGGATTGCTTCTTTTGTAAAGGGGTGCTGCGCAAAAGCCCCTGTGAAAACTCCCGAAATTGTTTTTACATCTGCCATGCGTTCTCGTTCTGATCGTTTTGCCGTTGCTTCTATATAAGCTTTTACGGCGTTTTTTTGTTCTGCTGTGGTAATTTGAACTACTAAATCATGCTCTGGTGCTAGAGTTATAAATGTTACTCCAAAAATAGTATCGGGTCTTGTGGTAAATACATCAATTTTTGAATTGTGATTTTTAACGTCAAATGAAACCATAGCACCAACTGATTTTCCTATCCAGTTTCTTTGCGATTCTTTAATTGATTCACTCCAGTCAATGGTATCTAAGCCTTGTAATAATCGCTCGGCATAGGCAGAAATTCGCATACTCCATTGTGTCATTTTTTTGCGAATTACAGGATGCCCGCCACGTTCAGAAACACCGTTTACAATTTCGTCATTAGCTAACACCGTTCCTAAAGCAGGACACCAGTTGACATCTGTTTCGGCCAAATAAGTTAATCTGTATTGTAATAATACTTTTTGTTGTTGTTCTAATGAAAACGCATTCCATTGTTGCGAGGTAAATACTTCAATGTTTTCATCACAAACTGCATTGATATTTGTGTTACCATTTTTTTCAAATTCTTGAATTAAGGTACAAATACTTTCTGCTTTATCTAAATCTTTATTGTACCACGATTCAAAAAGCTGAATAAAAATCCACTGCGTGTGTTTATAATAGTCCGCATTTGATGTTCGCACCTCTCTGCTCCAATCAAAAGAAAAACCAATTTTGTCTAATTGTTTTCTATATCGTGCAATGTTTTCTTCTGTGGTAACCGCAGGATGCTGCCCTGTTTGAATGGCATATTGTTCAGCAGGTAACCCAAAGGAGTCATATCCTTGAGGATGCAGCACATTATATCCTTGATGTCTTTTATATCTTGCTACAATATCAGAAGCAATATAGCCCAGTGGATGTCCCACATGCAAACCTGCCCCTGATGGATAAGGAAACATATCTAGTACATAATACTTTGGTTTGTTAGTATCATCTGAGGCAACAAACGTTTTATTTTCTGTCCAGTATTGTTGCCATTTGGCTTCGATTTTTTCGTGGTGGTATTTCATTATTATTGCTTATTTTTTTTAACGGTTTTATATTGTTAATTTTTAATGTTAAAAAAATCAACCTCTTTGCCGCAACACTTCATATAAAAATGCGCCACATGCAACGGAAACATTCAGTGATGCGATGTTGCCCAGCAAGGGTAATTTTGCTTTTTCAGCTACAATTTTAAGTACCGATGGATTGATGCCTCTGTCTTCGCTACCCATAATAATGGCAACCGGCATATTAAAATCAACATCATATAACAGACTTTCGGTTTTTTCTGTGGCTGCCACAGTTTTTATACCACTGCCTTGCAAATAAAAAATAGCATCTTTTATGTGATCTACCTTGCAAATGGGTACTTTAAAAACTGCACCCGCAGATGTTTTTACAGTATCGCCATTTACAGGAGCTGACCCTTGTTTTTGAATAATAATAGCATCTACCGCAGTACACTCGGCAGTTCTGATAATAGCACCAAAATTGCGTGCATCGGATAGCTGGTCTAAGATTAAAAAAAGAGGTTTTTTGTTTTGTTGTAATAATGAATCTACAAGTGGCTCTAATTTATAAAACGAAACAGGCGAAATACTTGCTACTGCACCTTGATGATTTCCTGCGGTGAGTCGGTTTAATTTTTCTACAGGAACATACGCAAAATTAACATTGTGCTGCTTCATCACACGAAGCAGGTCTTTAACTAATTCGCCTTGTAGTTCCTTTTGAAGAAACACTTTATCAATCTCTGTATTTGATTGAATGGCTTCTATAATGGCTCTAATGCCAAAAATCTGATTTTCTTTTTCCATATCGCAAAGATATAGAAATATTAATAATTGAGTAGTAATTGGTATCTAGTGCCAGGGAAAGCGTATTAAAAATGCTGCAATTTCAATAGATATTGATTATCCAAACGGTTTTTAGTATTTTTGGGTTAAAGTCTAAAAATGGAATTAAAAAGTATAAATTGGGAATAGCAGTCTTGGTTAATAAGACTGTTTTTTTGTTTTCACGAAAAAGTGATTGTAACTTTGCACCATGAATATACCCATTCAAAAAATAGAACTAGACCATGCAAATGTTGAATTATACATCAAACGAGAAGATTTAATCCACCCTTTAATTTCGGGCAATAAGTATAGAAAATTGAAGTATAATTTAATAGAGGCACAAACTCAAAATCACAACACATTACTAACTTTTGGGGGTGCTTTTTCTAATCATATTTTGGCGGTTGCTTCAGCTGGTTTTGAAAATAATTTTAAAACTATCGGAATCATAAGAGGAGAGGAATTAACTGATAAAGTGCAGGAAAATCCTACTTTGAAAAAAGCTCAAGAACTAGGAATGCTTTTCAAGTTTGTTACCCGAGAGGTTTATAAAAGCAAAAAAGAATTATTTTTTTTAGAAAATTTAAAAACCGAATTTGGATCTTTTTACTTATTGCCCGAGGGTGGTACAAACAGTTTAGCTATCAAAGGTTGTGAAGAAATTATCACAAAAAACGAACATTCTTATTCACACATTTGTTGTGCTGTGGGTACAGGAGGCACTATTGCGGGTATTGTTAATTCTAGTTTAATTACTCAACAAATTATTGGTTTTCCATCTTTAAAAGGTAATTTTATTTCAAAGGAGATTAGTAACTTTGCAACAAAAAAGAATTGGAATATAGAATCTCATTATCATTTTGGCGGGTATGCTAAAATATCTGACGCATTGATACGTTTTATGAATGAGTTTTATTTTCAATATAAAGTACCTCTTGATCCTATATATACTGGTAAAATGATGTTTGGTATTATTGATTTAATAAAACAAAATTACTTCCCAAAAAAAAGTAAAATTTTAGCAATACATACTGGTGGATTGCAAGGCGTTGAGGGAATGAATCATTTATTAAAAAAGCAACATAAAGAAATAATACATTATAATGAAACTATATAAATTTTTAATAATCACAACCTTAATTTTTTTAGTAAGCTGTGGCACCCCAAAAAAAGTTTATACTACTCAAACACACACCACACAAAAAAAGAAACCTGTTTCAAGGGCAACAACTATAACAAAAAATGAAATTGAAAAAAAAGAGGCAGAAAAGTTAGAGGCTACATCTTTTGTAACTGTAAGCTTTGAAAATGTTGAAGAATATATTTCTTGGTTTAAAAATACAGCAATAAGTAACATGATGCACTATAAAATTCCAGCAAGTATCACCCTAGCTCAGGGAATTTTAGAATCTGGAGCAGGAAAAGGAGAGTTGTGTAAAAAGGCAAATAATCATTTTGGTATCAAATGTCATGTAGGCTGGCAGGGTGATATGGTTTTTCATGACGATGATTCCGAGCAGGAATGCTTTAGAAAATACAACCACCCAGCAGAGTCATATAAAGACCATTCTTTATTTTTAACAAGTAGAGAACGCTACAAAAAATTGTTTTCATTAGACACTGGTGATTATAAATCATGGGCACAAGGTTTAAAAGATGCGGGCTATGCCACAGACCCAAAATATCCCGCAAAATTAATTCACATTATTGAAAAATTTAAGTTACATGAAATTGATAGTTTTGTTTTAGGATATGATTATAATAGTAGTGCCAATGAAAATAAGTCGTTTGAAGCAGTTACTAATGGGTACGACAAAAGCAAACAGCACAGTGTTATAAAAGGAGATACACTCTATTCTTTGTCTAAAAAATATAACATTTCCATTGCAGATTTAAAAAAAATAAATCAATTAGAAAGCGAAATATTATCTCTAGGTCAAATTTTAAAAATTAAACAATGATATATAAACGAAGTAGTGATTTGTTTCATGATGCTAATTTAGTAATACCAGGAGGAGTCAACTCGCCTGTTAGAGCTTTTAAGTCGGTGGGAGGCACCCCCATTTTTGTTAAAAGTGCAAAAGGGGCTTATTTATATGATGAAGACGGTAACACTTTAATAGACTACATAAATTCTTGGGGACCTATGATTTTAGGACATGCCTATGAGCCTGTTATTGAAGCTATTACAAGCAGAGCAAAATTAGGAACTTCCTTTGGGATGCCCACTGAATTAGAAACACAGATAGCTGCACTAGCCATTTCTATGGTTCCAAATATTGATAAAATTAGATTTGTAAATTCAGGGACAGAAGCTTGTATGAGTGCCATTCGACTGGCAAGGGGTTATACAAAAAAGAATAAAATAATTAAGTTTGCAGGATGCTATCATGGGCATTCAGACTCTTTTTTAATACAAGCTGGGAGTGGTGCTATCACTTTTGGTTCGCCTAATAGTCCTGGGGTTACTTCAGGAACTGCTCAAGACACTTTGTTGGCACATTATAATGACATTGAAAGTGTAAAAACATTATTTGAAGCTAATAAAAATCAAATTGCTGCAGTTATTATTGAACCCGTGGCAGGAAATATGGGGTGTATTCCTCCCAAAAATGATTTTTTGCATAGTTTAAGAACTTTATGCGATACTAATGAAACCTTACTCATTTTAGATGAGGTAATGACTGGTTTTAGACTTGCAAAAGGAGGTGTGCAAGAATTATATGACATCAGAGCTGATATTGTTTGTTACGGGAAGGTAATTGGTGGGGGATTGCCTGTGGGGGCTTTTGCAGCAAAATCTGTTATAATGGATTATTTGGCACCTGCAGGACCTGTATATCAAGCCGGAACTTTATCTGGTAATCCGTTAGCAATGGCAGCAGGTTTTGAAATGCTCAAGCAACTAAATGACAATCCAGAAGTTTATACAAGATTAGAGGAAAAAACGGCATACTTGCAACGTGGAATTAGCCAAGTTTTAACGCACCATAAAATTGATTTTACCATCAATAGAGTCGGGTCTATGATTTCTGTTCACTTTGATAAAAATGAAGTGATTGATTTTGAATCAGCAAAAAAAGGGGATAACGAAATGTTTAAGAAATTTTTTCATGGCTTGCTGGCTCAGGGGATATATATTGCACCTTCTGCTTATGAATCTTGGTTTATTTCTGATGCACTATCTTATTCTGATCTAGACTTTACTATTAATGCCATTGAAAAAGTAGCTCCAATTTTGTAATAATGAAACACTCATGATGAAAGTTCTTGATGCACTTTAAGATATGATTAAGGTTAATTGGTAAATAAAGCCCCGTGAATTATTTGTTAAATAAACGAGGGTTGTAAATTTCTTTTTATCTTTGTACTATAAATTTTATAAAAATGAATGCATTAGCAATATTTTTAGGTGTGGTGGGTGTGCCACAAGTTATTTTGATTGTAGTAGTTCTCTTATTGCTTTTTGGCGGTAAAAAAATTCCAGAATTGATGAAAGGATTGGGCAGCGGCATTAAAGAATTTAAAAATGCTGTGAAAGAAGACGAAAATGTAGCGTCTAAGAAAGATGAGACAACCCCAAAGCAATAGTATAATTTACTGAAGTAGTAAAAAACTATAAAATCATCTCATCATATTTTAATAAGGTATCAAACCCTTTGTTAGAAAAATAAGCGGTAGGGTTTTCTTTAGAAACAACCATAATAAAATCGCCTCCCCATGCTCCTAGGCTTTTTATTGTTCCGTCAAAATCTGAAAATAAAGCTTCTTTTACAGTGAGTTGTTCTAGTACATCACTCAATAAAATTTCGTGATTATTTAGTGCTGTCATAAAATCATCTATATTTTGAGATTCTACAATTAAATGGGTAATTTTATTGATTTTTGTAATTGTTTCGTCTAAAAAAAATTGTTTATTCAAGTAGTTTGTAATGGCTGTTTTGCTGTTTTGTTTTGTGTTTAAATATACAAAATAGATATGCTTTTTAAATGAGGGATTAAAAAAAACGGTTTCAAAAAATGGTTTTTCGTTTTGAAGATAATAAATTATTGACTGATTGATTTGTGCACAAGCAATGTCATATCCGCTACCTCCAAAACTGTTTTTTAATAGTTGAAAAGCATCTATTTGCAACCATTGACCTAAATTATTAATTAAGGTGGATGATGTTCCTAAGCCCCACAAACGAGGAAAAGTTAGTTTAGTTTCTATTAAATAGCCGTTTGTGTTTAAAATAAAACTAGGATTTAGTAAGTAAGCATGATGTAGAATCTCTACGAGTGTGTTTTTTATCTTACTTTCAAAAAAAGTAGTTTTTTCAATTACATCATTAAAAAAAATAATGTCTTCAAACCAAATACTCCCGTCGGCGTCATAACTTTTCCAAACTATTTCTTCATTAGCATTAGGAGTGATTTCTAAACTTTGCCCAAATTTTGTTGGCACTGCCAGTGATTTTGCTCCATTTAACACCAGATATTCTCCAGTAATTAATAACTTTCCGTTGCTGTAATATTTTTTTTGTTGCATTTTTTTACTTGCAGAATATTTACGTGTAGTTTTTCAAAGTATTAAAAATATAGCTTAGTTTATCCTACAAAACATTTATCATTTAATATTTTGAAAAATACTTTTACACCATTTATTGGTTTCAAATATACTTAAAACTATTCAATTTAGTAGATTTGGCTTTTACTTGTAAAAAATAATCTAGCCACAAATGAAAGGATTATGTGAGAGGGTAAAGATTTATCCCAAAATACGCATTAGAAATCTATTACAAACTAA
>DAINSR010000064.1:0-9597 GCA_036741255.1 Flavobacterium sp. | reverse complement strand
TTTGTTCAAAATTTTCGTGAAATTTTTTCCAACTTAAATTTCTCTAAATTTTCATGTTTTAATTGAAAGGACAATCACAACCCAAGGCAACATCCTCTCGTCTACAACAGTGTCATCATCTTTTAAATGATTAGCAAAATGATTGGTTATTTTTTGGATAATTCTAGTGCTAATTAATTCAGCCTGATCTGCATCAAAATTAGAATTTTTCTTGCGTTGAAAATTAAGCTCCTGATCTTTAATGGTGTTTAATTTAGCTTTTAAGGCATGAATTGTTGGAGCAAATTTTCTGGTTTTAGACCATAATAAAAACTCACCCAACACCTCATTTATAATATTTTCTGCTGCAGGAATGTGTTTTTTTCGCTTTTCTATGGTAACATCTGTTACTTGAGATAAATGGTCTAAATGAACTAAAGTTACCATATCGTTATTTCTAACATTTTCATCTACATTTTTAGGAATGGATAAATCTAAAATGAGTAAGGGCTTTTTTAATTTTAAAACTTCGGCGTCAATAGTAGGATTTTGTGCCCCTGTTGCCACAACAAGTACATCTGCTTTTTGGATTTCTAATTGCAAATCAGCATAATCTTTTACAATTAAATTAAATTTTCCTGCTACTTTTTCTGCTGAAGATTTTGTTCTGTTGATAAGAACGATATGTTCGTTTTTTGTGTGTTTAACTAAATTTTCGCAGGTATTTCTTCCTATTTTTCCAGTTCCAAAAAGCAAAATGTTTTTACTGCCTATATCTGCTACATTGCTAATTATGTATTGAACAGCCGCAAATGAAACTGAAGTGGCACCAGAACTTAATTGGGTTTCATTTTTAACTTTTTTGCTAGCTTGAATAACCGCATTTACTAGTCGTTCTAAATAAGAATTAGCCAATTCTAATTTCTTACTTTGAGTAAAACTTTGTTTAATTTGTGATATAACTTCAAAGTCGCCTAAGATTTGACTATCTAAGCCAGTGCCAACTCTAAAAATATGTGTCAATGCCTCTTTGTTTTTGTAAATATAAGCAACCTTTTCAAAATCTTCAACACTGCCCTCGCTGTTATCACACAAAAGTTTTATGAGCTGAAATGGGTGTTCTGCAAAACCATATAATTCGGTTCTGTTGCAGGTAGAAATAACTAATAGGCTTTCAATGGCTTCTTTCTTAGCTTGTTCCAAAACATGTAACTTTGCTGCTTCATTTAAGCTAAATCTACCTCTTGTATCCGCATCGGCCTTTTTATAGCTTAGCCCTATGGCATAAAATGAAAGATGTTTTTTTGTAACAAACGAATTCATATATTTTTTTTCACAAAAATCAAGCAAAAATACTTGTAACTAGATTATAAAAATAACGCTCAAAGTACTTTTTGTGTCGATGAATGAATTTTTAGTTAAAATAATTTTTATACCATTAAAAACGTTTAGTTTTGTACTAAAATCAGTCTATTAATAAAAATTTGTTTAGAACTATTCTAAATAAAGAGCAATAAAAATTTAGCTACAAATATCAAAAAAATATCGCTATGAGTGCAACAGAAGAAATAAAAATTGAACCCGATTTTATTTTATTGCGATTTCAAAACGATGCAGACGAGGTGTATCATTTTGAAAAACATGTTAAAAGAGGGCTAATTCAATTTCATTTTAATATAAAAGGTAAAGGAAAGTTTATTTTTAACAACGGCAACTATGCCCTTGAATTAAAAGAAGAAAAATCGCTTCTATTATATAATCCTCAAAAAGAGTTACCTTTAGTTATTGAAGTTGCACCTAAATCTTGGGTTATATCTGCCTTAATTTCTATCAAAAAATTTCATGCATTATTTTCTTCAGAGGCTGAGCATATTCCGTTTTTAAATGAAGAAAATCTTGATAAAAAATACTATGGTGAAGAAGATATAAGCCCAGCAATGGCAATAGTATTAAACCAAATTTTTCATTACAACCATAACAGTTCCATTAAAAATTTATACTTGAAAGGAAAAGGATATGAACTTTTAAGTTTGTACTTCAATAGAAATGAAGACCCAAATGCAGAACATTGTCCGTTTTTAGTGGACGAAGAAAATGTTTTAAAAATTAAAAAAGCTAAAGAAATTATTATTGCAAACATGGCAGAACCCCCAAGTCTTCAAAAACTGGCAGACCAAGTGGGCTTAAATATAAAAAAATTAAAAGCAGGATTCAAACAAATTTATGGCGATAGTGTTTACAGTTTTTTGTTTGATTACAAGATGGAATTGGCTCGTCATTTATTAGATAGTGGTTCTTATAATGTAAATGAAGTGGGTTTAAAAATTGGATACAGCACCTCTAGTCATTTTATAGCCGCTTTCAAGAAAAAATTTGGCACCACACCAAAAAAATATTTAATGAATCTCAATATTTCTGCATAATATAGAGGTTAATAATGAGCGTTTTGATTGTTTAAACTTAAACAAAATATTAAATTTACAAAATGTATTTTTACTCAAACTTAAAAAAATTCAAATAAATATAATAATCAAATGAAAAAAGGAGTATTACTAGTAAACTTAGGTTCGCCAGAGAGCCCCACACCAAAAGATGTAAAGCCTTACTTAGATGAATTTTTAATGGACAAATATGTAATTGACGTGCCATTTTTATTAAGAGCTTTGTTAGTTAGAGGTATAATTTTACAAACCCGACCCAAAAAATCGGCAGCAGCATACAAAAAAATATGGTGGAACGAAGGTTCGCCCTTGATTGTTTTGTCTAAAAGATTACAAGCAAAAATACAAGAGCAAGTAAGCGTGCCTGTTGAACTAGCTATGCGATATGGAAACCCAAGCATTGAAAACGGACTTCAAAAGCTAAGCAATCAAGGGATTACAGAGGTTTTGCTATTTCCGCTCTATCCCCAGCACGCCATGGCATCAACACAAACTATATTAGTACTAGCAGAAAAACTACGAAAAGAAAAATTTCCGCACATAAATTTTACCATAATTCCCGCTTTTTACAATCAAAAAGACTACATTAGAGATTTATCAAACTCCATAAAGAAGCATTTAGAAGGGTTTGAATATGATCATTTATTATTTTCTTATCACGGCATTCCAGAAAGACACATCAGAAAATCAGATATCACAAAAAGTCATTGTAAAATAGACGGTAGTTGTTGCATTACTCCATCACCAGCACATGAGTTTTGCTATCGTCATCAATGCTATGAAACCACAAGACAAGTGGTAGAATTTTTAGGAATAGAACCCAATAAATATAGCCAAACCTTCCAATCAAGACTTGCAGGCGATAAATGGCTAACGCCTTATACTGATGTGGAAATTAATAAAATGCCCAAAAGAGGCATCAAAAAATTAGCCGTAGTTACACCCGCTTTTGTTTCTGATTGTCTTGAAACATTAGAAGAAATTGCCATGGAAGCAAATCACCAATTTAAAGAAAATGGAGGTGAAGAATTTTTAGCCATTCCGTGCTTAAACGACAGCGATGACTGGGCAAAAACCCTAAGCCGATGGATAGATCAATGGGCAACACAAAACAATTAAATCATGGAATATAACTATATAAAAGCAATTCATTTGCTGTTTGTCATCACCTGGTTTGCAGGTCTTTTTTATATTGTTCGTTTGTTTGTTTATCATGCCGAAGCCTTGCAAAAACCTCAGCCAGATCAAAACATTTTAGTCAAACAATATCAAATCATGCAATACCGCCTTTGGTATATTATTACATGGCCCAGTGCAGTATTAGCCAGCTTGTTTGCCATTTATTTGCTATACTTAGTACCAGAATGGCTCTCACAATCCTGGATGCAAATAAAACTTGCCTTTGTTGTGTTGTTATATCTTTATCATGCAAAATGCCACCAAATTTTTAAACAATTACAACAAAACAAAGTAAACCACAGCTCAAATTTCTTTAGAGTTTGGAATGAAGGAGCCACCATCATTTTGTTTGCAGTAGTTTTTTTAGTCATATTAAAAACAGCATTTGACTGGATTTATGGAGTAATCGGAATATTTGTGTTTTCAATAACCATCATGATCGGATATAAATTTTATGAAAAAATAAGAGAAAAATAAGAAGCTAATCCAGCTATTCGTTACAAGTTTTTTAAAAAAAATGAGTTTTTCTAGGGCATTAAAAGAGCTTCTAAGGTCGCTTTTTAATGCCCACAAAAACAATCATTTTTTATTAAAAAAGCTTTTCACTACTATCTGGGCTAAAAAAATATGGCAAGATTATTAAACATAAAACAACTATCCCTTAGAGTAAGAATATTTCTTTCCATGATATTTTTAACACTAATAGCCTCTATATTAATAGCTACCGTTTCCATATATCAGTTTAGAAAAGAAGCAAAAGAATACCATCAAGACAGATTAGAACGAAAAGAAAACGCCATTATAGAACACATTAACTATGTGCTTCAAAACACAACATATCCATTAAACACATCAAACATACCACTTATATTTAAAGAAAAAATATATGAAATTGCCGATGTGCATTCCATGGAACTCAACTTTTTTGATCTTAAGGGCAATTTGTTAGTCTCTTCAAAATCCATGTTTAAACAAGACAAGCAAATACCAAAAATTAATGCGTCCACCTTAAAAATTTTAGAATCTACCATTGATAAAAGATACATTGAGTTTAACACCATTGATAGCTTAAAAATGCGTCATTCTTACACTTATATAAAAGACAACAAGTTTAAACCCCTTGCCATTTTAAACCTCCCTTATGAAGAAGACACCACTTTTTATGACAACGAACTTAAAAGCTTTTTAATCCGTTTTGGTCAGGTATATGGTTTTATGTTCATTACTGCAATTATTCTATCTTATTTTTTATCAAGTTACATTACAAAATCATTAAAAATAATAAGTGATAAAATTCAGGAAACAGAGTTTGACCAGCAAAATCAACGAATTGTTTTAGAAGAAGGCAGCCGCGAAATTAATTTACTTGTAGATGCCTACAATAACATGGTTGATAAACTTGAGGAAAGTGCCACAAAACTAGCACAAAGTGAACGAGAACAAGCCTGGCAAGAAATGGCAAAACAAGTGGCTCATGAAATAAAAAACCCGCTAACCCCCATGAGGCTCATGGTTCAAAGTTTTCAAATGAGGTTTAACGAGCATGACCCCCAAATCAAGAAAAAACTAGACGATTACTCTAAAACACTAATTCAGCAAATAGACACCATGAGTGCTGTTGCAGGAGCATTTTCTAACTTTGCTTCCATGCCCGCACAACAAAATGAAACCCTCAATGTAGTAAAAATTGTGCAACTGGCATTAGATATTTTTAATGAAGATTTTATAGAATTTGAAAGTCAAGACGAAGAAATCATCACACGATTAGACAGAACTCAATTGATACGCGTAATTACAAATTTAGTTAAAAACGCCATTCAGGCAATACCGCCTGATCAAGAAAACAAAAAAGTACTCATCACTGTTTATAAACAAAATAACAAAGTAAATATAAAAGTTAAAGACAACGGTATCGGGATATTAAATGAAAATAGAGATCGTGTTTTTGAACCAAAATTTACCACAAAATCTAGCGGCATGGGGCTTGGTCTTGCCATTATTAAAAACATCATCGAAAACTATCAAGGAAATATAAGTTTTGAATCACAACCAAACATTGGAACAGAATTTCTAGTTTCATTTCCCATTACAAACTGATGGTTATATACAAACTAAAAAACAATTAAAAAATGAAATACATTCACATTGAAACTCAAGAAAACATAGCCATAATTACCATTTCAAGACCAGAAAAACTAAACGCACTTAACAAAGCAATTATTCTAGAATTACACCAAGTTCTTAAAGATTTAGATCAAAACAAATTTGTAAAGACAATCATCATAACAGGCAGTGGGGAAAAAGCATTTGTGGCAGGGGCAGATATTTTAGAATTTGCAAACTTTTCACAACAGCAAGGGCATCAACTAGCCACTCAAGGGCAGGACTTAGTGTTTAATTTTATTGAAAACCTTTCTACACCCGTTATAGCCGCAATAAACGGTTTTGCACTTGGCGGTGGTCTAGAACTTGCCATGTCATGCCATTTTAGAGTAGCTTCAGAAAACGCTAAAATGGGTTTGCCTGAGCTTACACTTGGTCTTATCCCTGGATATGGTGGCACACAAAGACTCCCTCAGTTAGTAGGTAAAGGCAGAGCCATGGAAATGATACTATCTGCCAGCATGATAGACGCACAAACAGCACTTCAATATGGTTTAGTAAACCACGTAGTGCCTCAACCCGATCTTTTGAATTTTACTAAAACTATTGCCTCAAAAATCACAAAAAATTCACCTGTTGCCATTGCAAAAGCCATAGCAAGTATAAACGCAAACTACACAGACGGCATAAATGGTTTTGAAAGCGAAATCAATAATTTTGGGTCTTGCTTTATAACCAACGATTTTAAAGAAGGAACCACCGCATTTTTAGAAAAAAGAAAACCCAATTTTTCTGGAAATTAAAACCAAATGTGGAGGTTATATTAATACATTAAGGCGTAGTGGGCAAGATTAATGATCAAAACCGTTTAAGCCTTATTTTTATTACCTTTGAAGCAAATCAAAGATTACGAATGTTTTATCTATTGCTTTGATATAACTACCTTTGTCAATAAATTTATATAAATGAATCATAAAGCAGGTTTTGTAAATATTATAGGTAATCCAAATGTGGGAAAATCCACGCTAATGAATGCACTCGTGGGAGAGCGTTTGTCTATTATTACTAGTAAGGCTCAAACAACTCGTCATAGAATTTTAGGGATTGTAAACGGAGACGATTTTCAAATTATTTTTTCAGACACTCCAGGTATTATTAAACCCGCCTATGAGTTGCAAAACGCCATGATGAGCTTTGTGAAAAGTGCTTTTGAAGATGCTGATATTTTAATTTACATGGTGGAGATAGGTGAAAAGGATTTAAAAGATGAAGCCTTTTTTAATAAAATAATTTATTCTAAAATACCCGTTTTGTTGTTGCTCAATAAAATTGATAAATCTAATCAAGAGCAATTAGAAGAGCAGGTTGAATTTTGGAAGATTAAAGTACCTAATGCTATGGTTATTCCTATATCGGCATTAGAGAATTTTAATATTGAAACTGTTTTTAATACGCTAAAAGATTTATTGCCTGTTTCACCAGCTTATTACCCAAAAGATGCACTAACAGATAAACCCGAACGCTTTTTTGTGAATGAAACCATTCGAGAAAAAATATTGTTAAACTACGACAAAGAAATTCCTTATGCGGTGGAGATTGAAACCGAAGAATTTTTAGAAGACGATAAAATTATTAGAATTAGAAGTGTAATTATGGTTGAACGCGACACGCAAAAAGGCATTATCATAGGACACAAAGGAGGTGCACTAAAAAAAGTGGGGATTCAGGCTCGTGCCGATTTAGAAAAATTTTTTGGAAAGCAAATTCACATTGAATTATATGTAAAGGTTAATAAAGATTGGCGAAGCAGCAACTATCAGTTAAAGCGTTTTGGATATAATTAAACAAATTCAAATAAACTACTATGGACTAGGAAGGAGAAGTCTATATTGATTTACTTCTCTTTCTTACATCAAACTCACATTATTCCACTTGAGTAATGAGCAGTTCTACCCTTCGATCTTGTTCTGAACTTCCACCAAGTGATTTTGTGTTTCCATAGCCTTTATAGGTAAGACGTTTTTGATTGATTCTTCTTTCAATCAAATACTTGTACACAGATTTTGCTCTATTTATAGATAATTCTCTTTTTTTTGTGTCTTTATCTACAGCCTCTTTTTGAAAAGTGGGTGTGCAGCATATATGTCCTTGTATTTCAAGTTGTATCTTGGGATATCGATGCAGTTTTATGGCAATTTTATCTAACTCTTTTTTTGCGATTGTACTAAGTTTGCTGCTCCCTCTGTCAAAAAAAACCTTGTCAAGTGTAATTTTATCGCCCACAATTGCATCTTTGTTTAGTGTGGTGAAATTTTCGGGCAACTTTCTTTTTTCTGCTTTTTTTGGTTTATAAGTAATTAAAACATCTACTCGTCTATTTTTAGATCTTATTTCAGGGATATTAAGTTCTAAATCATCATCAATTAATACCTTTCCCTTTCCTTCAATAGAAATTATGATTTTGTTTTTAATGCCTTGTTGCAACAAGGTATCTTTAATAGTATTGGCTCTTTTTGAAGACAAATCATAGTTATAAGCATCTTTTCCACGATCATCACAATACCCATATATTTGAACAGATTCTACTCTTGTGGTATCTATACTGCTTATAAATTGATGAAGTGGTTTTTGCTGATCTGTTCTAATTTTAAAAACGTCAAAATCAAAATATACAGAATGAATAATCTCTTCTTGAGCCACAGAAAATAGTGAATAAAAGAGGAATATATATTTTAAAAAAGACATTTAGTTTAATATTTTAAGATACGCTTCAGTGCTATTTAAAACCGATTTTGCCTTGCTTATCTCCACACTATTTTGGGTTTCATAATCATAGAGCCCTTCTTTATATTGAAATCGAGTTATAATTTCGTTATTAATAAGCATCATAATCTCAGATTTGTTTTTGTCCATTTCTTTTTCAATGCTTTTTTCAACGGCTGTTTTGAGCAAATTATATTCGTTGATAATATCTTTTTCTATGTTTTCTTTTTTAGCAGTTTCAATCATACTAGCTAATGCTTTTTCTGTTTCAGTGTTTAATTTATAATTGTTCTTTTTTACAAATTGTTTAAATTCTTCAAAATTTGAACTCTGAAACATGCTTTTAGGATTGGATATATTTTTATAGTAAAATTCTGTTACAAAATTAAAAATGGCATCATTTTCTTTTAGCGATTTTGAAATAGTAGAAGGTTTTGTTTCTAAAACCTCAACATCGGGCATAATGCCACCACCATCATATACGGTTCGTCCGTTTTTTGTTTTAAAGGCGGTATAGTCTTTTTTATCTGTTTTAATAGCCTTTCCGTTTTCATCTTTCTTGCTGTAATTTAGGGCTTGAATGCATCTGCCAGATGGTGTGTAGTATTTAGATATGGTTACTTTTACTTGAGTTCCATAAGATAAATTTAAAGGGCGTTGTACCAATCCTTTTCCAAAACTGCGATTTCCCACTATTACAGCTCTGTCTAAATCTTGTAAAGCTCCCGAAACAATTTCTGAGGCAGAAGCACTTTTTCCGTTTACTAGTATGGCAAGTGGAATTTCTAAATCTACGGGGTCTTTTGTTGTTTTAAAAGTACTGTTGTGCTTTTCTACTTTTGATTTTGTGGTTACAATAGTTTCATTTTTTGGTACAAATAAGTTGCAAATATTGACCGCCTCACTCAACAATCCTCCTGGATTATCTCTTAAATCTAAAATAATTTTTGTGGCTCCTTGTTTTTTTAAATCTAGTAAAGCCGCCTTTGTTTCGGCAGAAGCTTTTTCAGTAAACTTTGATAAAACTATGTATCCAATGCCACTTTCTAGTAGTTTGTAATAAGGTACTGATTTAATTTCTACTTCGTTTAAAACTACTGTGGCGGTTGTTTTTGTTCCTTGCCTAAGATAT
>DAINSR010000063.1:0-9806 GCA_036741255.1 Flavobacterium sp. | reverse complement strand
AGTAGAATAAATAATGGAGTAATTGAAGGCATAAACTCAAAAATTCAACTCGCTAAAAAAAGAGCAAGAGGTTATAGAAACACAACGAATTTTATAAACATGATTTACTTTACTTTTGGCAAATCAGCACTACATGTAGCACAAACTGTAAACGAAATGTTGTTGCCTTATAAAGATTATATAAAATCAATCACTACAGATAATGGTTTAGAGTTTGCAGAACATAAATTAATTTCTGAAAAATTAGATTCAATAATTTATTTTACACATCCGTACAGCTCATGGGAGAAAGGACAAATTGAAAACATGAACAAATTGCTAAGGCAATATATCCCAAAAAATGAAATAATAAATGATGATAAAACATTGAATTTAAAAGCAATACAGATAAAAATAAACAACAGACCAAGAAAAAATTTAAATTTTGAAAAAACAGTAGATATTTTTTATAATTTTATAAACAACAAAGTTGCATTTGCTAGTTGAATCTACCGCTTTTTAATTTTGGGTGTTAATTTGCGGAAGTCAGGAAAAAGTATTAACAAAATCTTTAAATCTAGCCGTTTTTGTCAAACAGTTACTATCTCCGTTTCATAAAAATAATAGCAAAAAGTTGGAAAACTTTTAAGTAAATTGACAAAAAAATTATTAAAGGTGTTTACTATATTGTAAGTTTGTATCATATATAATTTGCTATAATCAACCATCATCAAGTTAGTATTAGGTAGTAAAGGAAGATATTAGAAAATAAAATTTGGAATATATAAAGGCATGAATACACAAATTTATATTTCAAATATTGAAATAAGATATACGTTATAAACCATTAGATTTTTTTTCAAAGTTCATAATAATCAATGAATTACACAAAAGCACTAAACAACCCCATCTTTAAAATCATTGCACAAGCAGGTCAAGAGCTTAATGTAGAAACCTATGTTATTGGTGGGTTTGTTCGTGATTACCTCCTAAATAGACCTTTAAAAAAAGACATCGATATTGTTGCAGTTGGTAGCGGCATAGAACTTGCTTTAAAAGTTTCTGAGCTACTATTTAACAAGCCAAAAGTTCAGGTTTTTAAAAACTATGGTACTGCCATGCTCAGGTATCAAGACATTGACATTGAGTTTGTGGGTGCTAGAAAGGAAAGTTATCAAACCGAAACCCGAAATCCAAAAGTTGAAATCGGAACCTTACAAGACGATCAAGACCGTCGCGATTTTACCATCAATGCACTGGCATTTTCATTAAACCCTGCTAATTATGGAAGTTTAATTGACCCTTTTAATGGCACACAAGATTTGAAATCTAAGGTTATTAAAACACCATTAAATCCAGACGTTACATTTTCTGACGATCCACTCAGAATGTTGCGGGCCATTCGTTTTGCAACCCAACTAAATTTTGACATAGATCCTCAGGCATTGGCATCAATCACTAAAAATAACAAACGTATAGCTATTATTTCAAACGAAAGAATAGTTGATGAGCTTCATAAAATTCTAGCAACAAACAAACCCTCAATAGGATTTTTACTACTTTTTAAAACAGGATTATTAGAGTTATTTTTACCCGAATTAACAGCACTTAATACCGTAGAAGAAATTGAAGGACACACACACAAAAACAATTTCTATCACACGCTTGAAGTAGTGGATAATATTTGCTTAAATACTGATGATGTGTGGCTAAGATGGGCTGCATTGTTACATGATATTGGAAAAGCACCCACAAAAAAATTTAACAGTAAACAAGGCTGGACATTTCATGGTCATGAGTTTTTAGGTGGAAAAATGGTCAAAAAAATATTTGAACGTCTGCACATGCCTTTAAATCAAAAATTAAAATTTGTTCAAAAAATGGTTATAATGAGTTCTCGCCCAATTGTTTTGTCACAAGAAGGAGTAACCGACTCAGCTGTGAGACGATTGGTTTTTGATGCTGGCGAAGACGTGGAGCATTTAATGACACTTTGTGAAGCAGATATTACCACAAAAAACCCACATAAATTCAAAAAATACCACAACAATTTTAATATTGTAAGACAAAAAATTGTTGAAGTAGAAGCAAAAGATTCAATTAGAAATTTTCAACCTCCCATATCTGGTGAAGAAATAATGATTTTATTTAATTTAAAACCATCACGAGAAATTGGTGTTTTAAAAGAAGCCGTGAAAGAGGCCATTTTAGAGGGCGAAATTGCAAATGAATATGAAGCAGCAAAAGAATTTGTTTTAAAAAAAGCCCAAAAATTAGGGTTGAAAAAAGTTTAACGAATGAAAAAATACTAAACAAAATTCTTGTAAATACTATTATATAAAAAATGAAAACAAATAAATCAGTCATTATATGGCTACTTTCTGGATGTGTATTATTGTTTATTATGGTAATGGTGGGTGGCATAACTCGATTAACAAACTCAGGGCTGTCCATGACTGATTGGCATTTAGTAACCGACACGTTTCCACCAATGAATGAAGAAAAATGGTCAGCAGCATTTGAAGAATACAAGAAGTTTCCTGAATATCAAAAAATTAATATCCACAATGATTTTACTCTTGATGATTATAAATTTATATATTTTTGGGAGTGGTTTCATCGTTTCATTGGCAGGATAATTGGAATCGTTTTTATCATACCGTTTTTATACTTTACAATAAAAAAACAGCTTAATGATGCAACCCTAAAAAAATGTCTTGTTTTGCTTTTTATGGGAGGTTTTCAAGGATTCTTAGGCTGGTTTATGGTGAAAAGTGGCTTAATTGATAATCCTGATGTGAGCCATTTTAGATTATCATTGCATCTCACTTTTGCCTTTTTAACTTTTGCGTACACACTATGGGTGGCGTTAGATTTGATGTATCCAGAGAAAAATACTCCAATTAAATCATTAAAAAGCATTGCCCAATTGAGCTTTGTTGCTTTAATTTTCCAAATCATATATGGAGGATTTGTTGCGGGTTTAAATGCTGGTTTAGTTCACAATCATTGGCCACTCATGAGCGATGGTCAATTTATTCATGACAGTGTATTTATAGAAAAAACTACTTTTACAAAAAACTTTATAGAAGGAAAAAGTGGTGTACAATTTATTCATAGAACTTTTGCCTACTTTGTGGTGGGTCTTATATTATTTCTTTATTATAAAAGTAGGAATTATACACTGAACACAACCCAAATTAAAGGACTCAAAATTCTAATTACTTTTGTTGTGTTTCAATTTGTTCTTGGGGTTTTTACACTGCTTTTGCATGTTCCACTGTGGCTAGGATTAGTGCATCAATTAATGGCTTTTTTATTGCTTTCATCAATGACTTTTGTTTTACATCGATTATCAAAATAAAAAAGTATCTTTGTCAATCAAGACTATTTTGTTATATTTCTTTGATTATTTATAAATGTCTAAACTTGCTCCCAAAGATAAATTTTTAGATTTATCAGATTATGGAAGACCCTTAGGAAAGGCTTTTGCATTACAATTAAAAAATACCTGCTTCACCCCTATTCATGTAACTTTACTGTTTGGAATTTCTGGATTAATAGCCATCATTTGCATAATTACACAAAATTATTTTGCAGCAGGTTTTTTTCTTATTTTAAAGTCTATAATTGACGCCGCAGATGGCGAACTAGCCCGAATCAAAAAAACACCTTCATATTCAGGGAGATATTTAGACAGTTTGTTTGATATAACTCTCAATTTTCTAATTTTCGCAACAATTTGCCTTGTATCAAACACATCTATTGGTCTTACCATAATAGCATTTTTTGGCATTCAACTTCAGGGTACTTTATATAATTATTACTATGTTATTCTAAGAAACAAAAGTATTGGTGGCGATACAACTAGCAAAATATTTGAATATAAAACCCCCAAGGCACTGCCTGGAGAAACACAAAAAACTGTTGATATTATGTTTAAAGCATATACACTTTTTTATGGTATTTTTGACAAAATAATTCATTATCTAGATCAAGATGCTTATAAGGTAAAAACTTTTCCTAATTGGTTCATGACGGTACTTTCTATTTTTGGATTAGGTTTTCAGTTACTCATCATTGCCTTTATGTTGTCCATGCAATTAATAGAATATATCATTCCTTTTTTCATTATATTTACTCTAGTTATATTCATTTTTATAGGAATCAGAAAATGTTTTATAGAAGTTTAAAACTAGCTGAAAGCTCTTATTTTAATTAAAAGAAAACAAAAAATAAGCTACCCAATAGTCATTACTTGACAAACTGATTTATTTCTGTTTTCAAAAGGGGTAATGTGGTCAAAAATAGTTGATAAATACATTTCTAGACACTATAAAATATGACTATTCCGAAAGTTTATTGAAATTAGTTAAAATAAACTGTTTATATTTCTCGGATAAATATTTTGCTTACAATATTTTGAGAATTACTTTTCAATTTCTTTCAAAGAATTCATTTTTTTAAATTCTAAAAAACCTTTTAAATCCTCAAAATGCTCTCTAACACGTTTGTTTCCAAATTCAAAAACTTTTGTTGCCAGTCCATCTAAAAAATCTCTATCGTGAGATACTAAAATTAAGGTGCCGTCAAAATCCCTTAATGCGTCTTTAATAATATCTTTAGTTTTCATGTCTAAATGATTGGAGGGTTCGTCTAAAATCAAGAAATTAACGGGTTCTAACAATAATTTTATCATGGCTAAACGTGTTTTTTCGCCTCCTGATAACACCTTAACTTTTTTATGAATATCATCACCCTGAAACATAAATGCACCCAAAATGTTTTTTATTTGCGTTCGTACATCGCCCACCGCTATTCTATCGATGGTTTCAAAAATAGTGGCATTTTCATCTAGCTGTGCAGCCTGATTTTGTGCAAAATAACCTATCTGAGCATTGTGTCCTATTTCTACACTACCCGAATTAATATCAATTTCTTTCATGATTGCTTTTATCATGGTTGACTTTCCCTCTCCATTTTTACCTACAAAGGCAACTTTTTGTCCGCGTTCAATTACAATATTAGCATCTTTAAAAATTACTTTATCGCCATAGCTTTTGTGTAAATCTTTTACAACAACGGGATATTGCCCGGAACGAATTGAGGGTGGAAATTTTAACTTTAAGGCCGAAGTATCCACTTCATCAACCTCTATGGGTACTATTTTTTCAAGCATTTTAACCCTTGATTGTACTGATTCGGTTTTTGAAAAAGTACCCCTAAAGCGATCTATAAACGCCTGATTTTCGGCTATAAATTTTTGTTGCTCTTCATAGGCTTTTTGTTGATGAGTGCGTCTTTCTTTTCTTAACTCTAAATAATGAGAATACTTTGCCTTATAATCATAAATTCGTCCCATAGTAACCTCAATGGTTCTGTTTGTAATGCTATCAACAAAGGCTCTATCGTGCGAAATTACCATAACCGCTTTTGCCTGATTGATTAAAAAATCTTCTAACCATTGAATACTGTCCATATCTAAGTGGTTAGTGGGTTCATCTAGCAAAATTAAATCGGGCTTTTTAAGAAGTATTTTTGCTAATTCAATTCGCATACGCCAACCACCAGAAAACTCGCTGGTAGATTTATTAAATTCGTTGCGATCAAATCCTAATCCTTTTAAAACTTTTTCAACCTCAGCTTCATAATTTACTTCTTCAATGGCATAAAACTTTTCTGAAAGTTCTGAAACACGCTCAATAAGTTTCATATATGCATCACTTTCATAATCTGTTCTAACGGTTAACTGCTCATTGATGAAATCAATTTCCTTTTTCATGTCTAATACTTCTGCAAATGCTTTAGACGCTTCCTCCATGACGGTGCACTTATCATCTGTGAGTAAATGTTGCGGAAGATAAGCAATAACAGCCTCTTTAGGTGCCGAAATAGTGCCTCGAGTGGGTTTGCTTTGTCCGGCTACAATTTTTAATAAAGTAGATTTTCCAGCACCATTTTTTCCCATTAAGGCAATTTTGTCGTTTTCGTTTATAGCAAATGTTACCTCGCTAAAAAGTGTAGTACCGCCAAACTCTACGGCAATGTCGTTAACTGTAATCATAAAGAAAATATCTAAATTAAGGGATTAAACTGCTTGAATTTTAAAAATGCAAAAGGCTTACAAATTCATTTTAAAATCTTGTATTATAGGATTTGCTTTTTCTTTATCAATCTCGTTGATAAAGATTTCAACAGCCAAACCTGTGTTTCCAAAACCTGCAACACGTGCAGATTGAAGGTTGTTTTTTACTAAAGTAGCAATTTGATTTGCCTCTAACTTTGCATTTAAAGCCAGAGCTAAAATTTCGCTCCCAGAAAATATTTTTATTAATGCCATTGTTATTGTTTAGAGATTAATTCTTTATGATTTTTATTGTGATTTGTATTTCTAAAAACTAAGGGTATATTATTCCTCAAATTCAAAAAAAAGAGGTTCAATCATTATTCTATCCGCTAATGCTTCTACCCTATCCGTAATTTGGTTACAAAAAAATATTTTTTGCATTTTAGGCATACTGTTAGATAGTCTTAAAATGGGGGCATCCATTCTGTTTTTAAAAAGAATTTCAGCATCATCTACAACCATTATTTGCAATTTATTGACATTATATCCTGCGGTTGAAAACATTTCATTGAGTTTGTTTGCCGTGCCAATAATCACATCTATACCCAAAGAAATTTGTTTTTTATCTTCATCTAAATTTGTTTTTTCATGCACTCCATATACCCTTAATTCATTGTGATGTGCTATTTGTTTAAACAAATCTAGTAGCTCTAAAACCTTTGATTTGTCTTGCACAAAAATGATAGCCCTGGGCGATTCTTCAAAAGGTTGTTTTAATTTTTGAATAACGTTTATAACAATAGTAGTAGATTTTCCTGAACTCTTGTGCGATTGAATTACAACATCAACACCGCTTTTAATGGCAGAAAAAGTTTCTTGTTGCATTATATTAGCTTCAACAAAGCCAAGCTGTATTAATCTGTTTTGAAGGGTTTGGTCAATTTTTTTTAATATCATGGATTCATCATATTTGTTTTTAAATGGAGCTACAATTTGTTTAAAATGAATTTCGTTTGAACAACTCTCATACTAAATACTCATTAACGTATTCTAATGAGTAACCTAAAATTATTTACTAGCAAATAACTTTACATCTGATTCTGAGATTTCTGCACCACCTAAAATAATAAGACGTTCAACCACATTCCTTAATTCGCGAATGTTTCCTGTCCAGTCATATTCTTGTAATAATTTGATAGCCTCTTTTGAAAATATTTTTACTGCATTACCATGCTCTTGGGCAATTTTGTGCGAAAAATGTTCAATGAGCAACGGAATATCTTGACGCCTATCATTTAAAGATGGAACTTTAATTAAAATAACCGCTAGCCTGTGATACAAATCCTCTCGAAAACGTCCCTCGGCAATTTCTTTTTTTAGGTCTTTGTTTGTTGCCGCTATTACACGAACATCAACTTTTATATCCTTGTCTGCCCCCACTCTTTGAATTAAATTTTCTTGTAAAGCACGCAATACCTTTGCTTGTGCAGATAAACTCATATCACCTATTTCATCTAAAAAAATAGTGCCATTGTGAGCGGCTTCAAACTTCCCCGCTCGGTCTTTAACTGCTGATGTGAAAGCTCCTTTAACATGACCAAACAACTCACTTTCAATTAACTCGCTGGGGATTGCCGCACAATTGACCTCAACAATTGATGCTGATGAGCGTTCACTTTTTTCGTGTAGTTGATGTGCAACAAGCTCTTTTCCAGTACCATTTTCACCCGTAATTAAAACTCTGGCATCTGTGGGAGCTACCTTTTCAATCATAGATTTAACATGATTTATCTCAGCACTATTGCCTATTATTTCGTAGTTTTTGCTAACTTTTTTCTTTAGATTTTTGTTTTCAATAACTAATTTTTTCTTGTCTAAAGCATTTCTAACCGTATTTAAAAGTCGGTTTAAATCAGGAGGCTTAGAAATATAATCAAAAGCCCCAAGTCTCATGGTGTTTATAGCAGTTTCTAAATCGCCATGTCCAGATATCATTACCATTGGAATTTCAGGCTTCATTTTTTTTACTGCCTCTAAAACTTCTAAACCGTCCATTTTTGGCATTTTAATGTCGCACAAAATCAAATCAAAATCATCATTTTTTACTTTTTCAACCCCCTGCAAACCATCCGCAGCTTCCTCTACTACATAGCTTTCGTTTTCTTCTGATAAGATTTTTATAAGCACACGTCTAATAGTTGCCTCGTCTTCTATAATTAGTATTTTAGACATTTTAACTGGTATTACAATTGAGTTTAAAAGTGTGCAAATATAGTAAAAAAGTATAGATTTTGTTTGACTAACTAGAAACGAGAATTGTATATATGGTTGCTTTTTTAGTCTTCATGACGATGTCTAATGCAATTTTGAGATGAACCTTCTTTTTAATCACTTACAAAAATAGAGGTGAAATCAATACTTTTAAGGCAACCCTATATTTTATAAAGCTAAAAACACCTTGCTTTTGACTTTTAGAGCTTTATGATTTAAAAAAAATAGAACACCACCGTCATACTGTCCTTCAATTAAATAATTTTGTCCTTCAAAATAATTTTGAGTAACTACAACTTTCAATTTTGAATGAGATACAATTTTTAATTGATGAGGATAAACTAAAATATTTTCTGCAGATTCAACTGTTAAATATTTAGACTCAATTACATTAACATCACCAAAAAGCGATGCGACATAATAATTAGTTGGATGAGCAAACAAACTATTTGGAGTACCTTTTGCAACTTCTTCTCCATTTTTTAATACTACAATTTCATCAACAAAAGGAAAATAATCGTGGGCATCATGCGAGGCAATAATTGTGGTTATATTTTTTTCTCTCAAATACTTGAATAGATTTCTACGTAAACTATTTTTTCTAAAATTATCTATATGACTAAATGGTTCGTCGAACAACAAAACTTGGGGTTCTAATGCTAAAACTTGGGCTAAAGCCACTCGTTGCATTTGTCCACCGCTCAAAAACTTGGCTTTAACAGCTGCAAACTCAGTCATCTCTACAATTTTCAATAACTCTAAAATTCTCTGCTGTTTCATTTCTTTATCAATGTTTGAGAGATATTTACCCACATTTTCAGCAACAGAAATATAAGGCATCAAATCAAAATCTTGAGTCAAAAATTTCATAAACTCCATTCCAGGAATCAAATGGTATTTTGGTCCTAAAACCTCATGATTGTTCCAAAAAATTTGTCCATTATCCACATCATGCAAACCATAAATAAGTTTTAAAATCGTACTCTTACCACAACCACTTTCGCCAATAATTGCCATGAATCTACCTGCCTCTAATTGACAACTAAAATTAGTTATAGTAGCTTTATCTAAATATGAAAAAGAAATATTTTTAATAGATAACATATTATATTTTAAAGCACAAACTTACTAACTTTTGATAGTTAATTTACAAATTATACCTAACATAAAGTGTACTGAACTCATATACTTTAATTACTCTAAAAAATCCTTTTTGATTTGCCCATTATAAATATTTCAAACACAAATGCATAAATATTCAAACCCTAACTCTGCTACTTTTTTACCCCTTCTATAAAAGAAATTGCATAAATACTTGTTTTGTATGATTTTTTTATTGTTTTTAGGCTATCTAATTAAGTAGTTTATGAATTTACCCGAATGGGTGGCAAAATACAAAGAACCCAAAACAGAAATTAAATTTATTAAAGGCGGATATTATTAACCTGACGGTAATTTAACGTAAAACAATTAAGCTGCATATTGAATA
>DAINSR010000062.1:0-10156 GCA_036741255.1 Flavobacterium sp. | reverse complement strand
TTATTTATAAAAAACCGCAAAAAATTTACTTTGCAAATGAAACCAAATGCCATTGCGGTTTTTAATTCAAATGATATTTATCCGATTTCTGCTGACTCCACTTTGCCATTTGCTCAACACAGAGATATTTTTTATTTGAGTGGTATTGACCAAGAGGAGAGTATTTTAGTGCTTTTTCCTGATGCTCCTTATACACAACATCGAGAAATTTTATTTTTAAAAGAAACAAATGAACATATTGCCATTTGGGAAGGAGAAAAACTTACTAAAGAGCGTGCCTTTGAAATATCGGGGATTAAAAATGTAATTTGGCTTCAAGATTTTGATAAAACACTGCGAGAATTAATGGCTTATGCCGATACAATGTATATCAATACAAATGAGTATTACAGAGCTTTTGTAGAAACTGAAACTCGGGAGGCTCGGTTTGTTAAGAAATGGAAAGAAAATTATCCTGCACACAAGGTAGAAAAATCGAGTCCTATTTTACAAAGAATACGCTCTGTAAAAGAGACAGAAGAATTAGATTTGATGCAAATGGCCTGTAATATTACAGAAAGAGGTTTTAGAAGAATATTAAATTTTGTAAAACCAAATGTTATGGAATATGAGATTGAGGCTGAATTTGCTCATGAATTTATTAAAAATAGATCAAAAGGTTTTGCTTATACACCCATTATAGCTTCTGGTAATAATGCTAATGTGTTGCACTACATTGAAAACAACAAACCCTGCCATGAAGGTGATTTGTTGTTGTTAGATGTGGCGGCAGAATATGCAAACTATTCTAGTGATATGACCCGTACTATTCCGGTTTCCGGGCGTTTCTCAAATCGGCAGGCTGCGGTTTACAAAGCCGTTTTAAATGTAAAAAACGAAGCAACAAAATTATTAGTTCCAGGTACTCTTTGGAAAGAATATCAAGTAGAAGTAGGTAAAATAATGACCTCAGAATTAATAAGTTTAAGGTTACTTGACAAAGCTGATGTACAAAACGAAAATCCAGAAACACCTGCCTACAAAAAATATTTTATGCACGGCATCAGTCATCATTTAGGATTAGATACACATGATTATGGTTTGTTACATGAACCCATGAAAGCGAATATGGTATTTACTGTGGAACCCGGAATTTATATCCCAAAAGAGGGTTTTGGTATTCGATTAGAGGATAATGTAGTCATTCAAAATCAAGGAACCGCCTTTAACTTAATGCAAAACATTCCCATAGAAATAGATGAAATTGAATTTATTATGAATTCATGAAAGAGTTTAAAATTTAAAAACTTAGATTCATGAAAACTTTTAATCTTCTAAACAAAAACTTATCTTTGCATTTTTAAATTAAAAATCATTCCTATAGCCAATTTATATAGCATGAATAAATTATTAATAGTAGGCACGGTGGCATTTGATGCTATTGAAACTCCTTTTGGAAAAACAAATAAAATACTGGGTGGTGCTGCAACATACATTGGTTTAACCTCAAAATTTTTTAATGTAGATGCCGCTATTGTTTCAGTTGTGGGCGAAGATTTTCCCCAAGAATATCTCAATTTATTGAAAAATAGTGGCGTAAATATTGAAGGTATTGAAATTGTTAAGGGAGGCAAAACTTTTTTTTGGAGCGGAAAATATCACAACGACTTAAATTCGCGTGATACCTTAGTAACAGAACTTAATGTGTTGGCAAATTTTAACCCCATAGTTCCGGATTCGTATAAAAATTCTGAAATAGTTTTGCTAGGAAATTTGCATCCATTAGTACAAATGGGTGTATTAAATCAAATGACACAAAAACCAAAATTAATTGTTTTAGACACCATGAATTTTTGGATGGATTGTGCACTTGCAGCATTGCTAGAGGTAATAAAAAAAGTAGATGTTATTACTATTAATGATGAAGAAGCCCGGCAGTTATCTGGAGAGTATTCTTTAGTAAAAGCAGCTGCAAAAATTCATGCCATGGGACCAAAATATGTGGTAATAAAAAAAGGAGAACACGGTGCATTGCTGTTTGAAAACAAAAACATATTTTTTGCTCCGGCATTACCTTTAGAAGATGTTTTTGACCCCACAGGAGCTGGAGATACTTTTGCAGGAGGTTTTTCTGGCTATCTGGCACAAAGCGAAGATATTACATTTAATAATATGAAAAATGCCATTATTCATGGTTCCAATTTAGCATCGTTTTGTGTTGAAAAATTTGGTACTGAAAGAATGGAACAATTAAATAAAAACGAAGTTCAGTTGCGATTACAACAATTCAAATCTTTAACGCAGTTTGATATTGAATCAAACTAAACGCATGAGACTATCTTAAAAGTCGTTGTTTTGCCTAGTCGAACGTATTTCAGATTATAGAATGATTGATTAACAGTTGTTTTGTGTTTTTGAAGCAAGTTCTAAAAGACAGAAATTAGACTTTTTAGAGAGCCTCTTTTTTTATTGCTTTATTAATTAATTACACCACAATATTACCATGAGCGACGCTATTAAACACGAGTGTGGAATTGCTTTACTTCGATTACTAAAACCATTAGATTTTTACAAAGAAAAATATGGCAGTGCTTTTTATGGACTGGAAAAGATGTATTTGTTAATGGAAAAGCAACACAATCGTGGTCAAGACGGAGCAGGTATTGCATCTATAAAATTAGACGTTAATCCGGGTGAGCGATACATCAGTCGCATTCGATCTAACAACAATCAACCCATTCAGCATGTTTTTGATCAAATTAATGGTAGAATAAATGAAGAGTTGCAATTGCACCCTGAATATAACACGGCGGCCCTACAAAAAAAACACATTCCTTATTTAGGAGAATTATTTTTAGGACACGTTAGATATGGAACTTTTGGCAAAAACAGTATTGAGAGCGTTCACCCTTTTTTACGTCAAAATAACTGGATGCATCGAAATTTAATTGTTGCCGGAAACTTTAACATGACTAATGTAAAAGAGTTGTTTCAAAGTTTAGTGGATCTGGGGCAACACCCAAAAGAAATGGCAGACACGGTTACTGTTATGGAAAAAATAGGTCATTTTTTAGATGACGAAGTAACCGATATTTATCATCAATGTAAGCAAAACGGTCTTTCAAAAAGAGAGGCATCATCAGTCATTGCAGAGCAATTAGACATTGCAAGTATATTAAAAAAAGCATCAAAAAACTGGGATGGTGGCTATGCCATGGCAGGATTAATAGGTCATGGAGATGCTTTTGTTTTTAGAGACCCCGCAGGTATCAGACCAGCCTATTACTACACCGATGATGAGATTGCCGTAGTAGCTTCTGAAAGACCAGTTATACAAACTGTTTTTAATATTCCGTTTGAAAAAGTTGAAGAATTAGAACCTGGAAAAGCTATAATTGTTAAGAAAAATGGCAACATATCTGTTCAAGAGGTTATTCCGGCAGCTCCAAAAAAAGCTTGCTCTTTTGAACGAATTTACTTCTCCAGAGGGAGTGATGCCGAAATCTACCAAGAGCGAAAAGAACTAGGAAGACTTGTATTACCTGCTGTTTTAAAAGCTATTGAAAATGATACTGATAATACCGTTTTTTCATTTATACCCAATACTGCCGAAACATCTTTTTATGGAATGGTAGAAGCCGCTCAAGATTTTTTGAACCAAAGAAAAAACAAGTATATTTTAGACCATGCAAACAGTCTTACAAAAGAAACATTAGAAGAAATTTTTGCTGTAAAAATACGCACAGAAAAAATTGCTATAAAAGATGCAAAATTAAGAACATTCATTACAGAGGATAGCACCAGAGATGGACTTGTGGCTCATGTATATGATGTTACTTATGGGGTTATTAAACCATCGGACAATTTAGTAATCATTGATGATAGCATTGTAAGAGGCACAACCCTCAAAAAAAGTATTATAAAAATGATGGATCGATTAAATCCTAAAAAAATTGTGATTGTATCATCGGCACCGCAAATAAGATACCCAGATTGTTATGGCATTGATATGGCAAAACTTGAAGGACTTATTGCATTTAAAGCAGCTTTAGCCCTACTGAAAGAGCGAGATATGTATCATATTGTTGATGAAGTGTATAACAAATCTAAAAAACAAGAATTATTTTCAGATAATCAAGTAGTTAATTATGTAAAAGAAATATATGCTCCTTTTACTAATGAAGAAATTTCAGATAAAATTTCGCAAATGCTAACCTCTGACTCTGTAAAAGCTAGTGTTAAGATAATTTTTCAGAGTGTAGAAAATTTACACAAAGCGTGTCCTAAAAATTTGGGTGATTGGTACTTTACCGGAGATTATCCCACTTTTGGGGGTAATAGGGTAGTAAATAGAGCTTTTATAAATTTTTATGAAGGCACAGATGCCAGAGCTTATTAACGGTAGTACTCATGAACACCTTTAAAAACTAATACTACTAAAAGAACTATTTTATCTATATTAATGATTTGTATTGTTCAGCAATTGATTTTGCTACTATAAAACCCCCAGTCCAGGCGTTTTGAAAATTGAAGCCTCCTGTTAGGGCATCAATATTCAATATTTCGCCCGCAAAATACATTTGGGGTATAATTTTGCTTTCCATAGTTTTAAAATTAATTTCTTTTAAATCTATCCCTCCTGCAGTTACAAACTCCTCTTTAAAAGTGCTTTTCCCATTTACCTGAAATTCGGCGGCAGTTAATTGTTGTGCTAGCACTTGTAGTTTACTTTTTTTAACATCTGCCCATTTTTCATCAACGGCAATTCCACTAGCAATTACTAAGCGTTCCCACAGTCTGTTGGGTAAATCAAAAAGGGAGGTTTTACTTATATTTTTTTTTGAGTGTTCTATTTTTGCTGTACCTAAAAACGTGAGTACTTGGTCATAGGTATAATCGTTTAACCAATTAACTACAATAGTAAATTGGTATTTGCTTTTAAAAAACTCACGGGCACCCCATGCTGAAAGTTTTAATATTCCAGGTCCAGACATTCCCCAGTGCGTAATTAATAAAGGTCCGGAAGCTTTTAATTTTTCTAACCCATTATTTTTTGTATCTTTCTTTACACTCACTGTTGCCATTGCGGATACTCCCATCAAATTTGTTATACGCTCGTCTTTAATATTCAATGTAAACAATGAAGGCACTGCCGAAATAATGGTGTGCCCTAAAGAACTTAGCAGATCCCACATTTTAGGGTTACTACCCGTTGCCACAACAATTTTTTTTGCACAAAAAATACCAGATTTTGTTTCAACTTTAAAACCAGCATCTGACTTAAAAATAGTTCGCACAGATTGATTTGTGTGCACCTCAACGCCTAATTTTTGAGCCAAATTAATAAAACAATCAATTATAGTTTGAGATGTGTTTGACTGTGGAAACATTCTGCCATCTTCCTCTATTTTTAAGGCAATACCATGTTTTTCAAACCATTCAACAGTATCTCCAGTACAAAACTGATGAAATGGCCCTTGTAATTCTTTTTCGCCCCTAGGATAAAATTTCACAAGTTCATGAGGCACAAAACAAGCATGCGTAACATTACATCTACCTCCCCCCGATATTCTAACTTTCTCTAAAACCGTTTTCCCTCTTTCAAGTAGCCCCACTTTTAGCGATGCGTTTTTTTCAACAATGTTAATTGCAGAAAAAAAACCAGCAGCTCCCCCGCCTATAATAAGAATGTCATAATTTGTATTCAATATGCTCTCTTTTTATAATGCCAAAAATCTAAAAATAAATTAAGGCTTTTTAAAGTAACTTTTTATTTGGACATGCCACCTGTACACAAAATTTGTTTGCATTTAATGTGCAATATAAAATTTCAACATTAGTCTCAGAGACTATTCGTTGATACTTTTTATACTGCTCCAAAAAAAAATGATCAGTATAAAAGCACATCACTACCACATCTCTTAGGGAAAGTTATTCCTAACAAATAAAAAATATCTTTCTAAATAATTCTTTTACACGCCATTAAAAGTTTGAACTATCCTTTCTTAAACCTTATTAAACAAAAATACTAACTTTTTTAAATTTCTGTTTATATAAAATATTGACAAAATTATTTCTTCTGACTTCCCATCTTTTAAGATTTTTTTTAATTTTATGATACAAAATATTTACAAAATTCTTTTTTCTAAATTCCGTGCTTTTAAGAAAATTTTTAAAATGAAAAAAACATTAATCATAGGTGCTTCTACAAATCCTGAACGTTATAGTTTTAAAGCCATAAATAGTCTGGTAAATCATAAACATTCTGTAGTAGCAATTGGGACAAAGTTAGGCGAAGTTGCAGGTATTAAAATTCAAACAAAATCAATTCTATTTGACAAAATCCATACGGTTTCATTATACTTAAACGCAGTTGCACAAAGAGATTATTATAACTACATTATAAATCTGCGTCCTAAAAGAGTTGTTTTTAACCCAGGAACAGAAAACCAAGAATTTTATCAACTTTTAAAAGCAAATTCAATAAAATATGAAGAAGCTTGTACGTTAGTTTTGCTTGCTACGAATCAATACTAGCCCCACAAAAGTTAGCAGCCCATTTACCATTAAAATTTCAAAACCAAAGGTATATCCAATCCAGCTATTACTATACTTGTTTAATAATAGCGAAATAGCTACTGAAAGAATAGCGACAAATGGCACAAGTTTATCTTTAATTTGCCATTTTGTAAATAATCCAAAACTATATAGTCCCAATAATGGTCCATAGGTATAACCAGCAAATTTTAATACCTTATCAATGATACTTGCATCATGAAAGCCATATTTGAATAATAAAATTACTATAATAGAAATTACAACAAACATAATGTGTATCTTTTTTCTTATAGTTATTTGATTTTCGGGCTTGTATCTTTTTTCAATTTCTAAAATATCAATACTAAAAGAAGTAGTTAATGATGTTAATGCACTATCAGCAGATGAAAATGCTGCAGCAATGAGCCCAACAACAAAACTAAAAGCTACCACAACCCCCAAATAGTTATTGGCTAGCACCCCAAAAAGCTGATCTTTTTGTGCATCAATTTCATATTTAATAGCATATTCTGTAAATAAAAGACCCAGTACCAGAAAAAGAAAATTTACAACAGTAAGTACTATTGTAAACCAAAACATATTTTTTTGAGCATCTTTTAAATTTTTACAGGTTAAGTTTTTTTGCATCATGTCTTGATCTAGTCCCGTCATTACAATTGCAATAAAGGCTCCAGATAAAAATTGCTTCCAAAAATATCTTGGTGAACTCAAATCGTCAAAGAAAAAAGTTTTAGAAAAATCACTATCGGCAATAAATGATGTTATTGTAGAACTATTAAGACCTAAATCTTGTGAAACAATTACAATGCACACTACTACAGAAACTAACATAAAAAATGTTTGAAGTGTATCTGTCCATATAATAGTTTTGATCCCTGATTTGTAAGTATAAACCCAAATTAAAAAAATAATCCAACTAACTGTCATCCAATACGGAACACCAAGTGGTTCAAATACAAGTGTTTGCAATACATCTGCCACTAAAAGAAGTCTAAGATTAGAACCAACTGTTCTAGATATAATAAAAAACCATGCCCCAGTTTTATAAGACATTTTTCCAAATCTGTCTTCCAAATAAGTATAAATTGATGTTAGCTGCAGTCTATAATAAAGCGGTAGTAAAATTAATCCAATGACTAGATATCCAATAATGTATCCTAAAACTATTTGAAAATAAGAAAATTGAGATGAGGCTACATTACCTGGCACTGAAATAAAAGTAACCCCAGAAAGTGAAGCTCCTATCATTCCAAAAGCTACTAAATACCATGCAGCCCGCCTGTTTGCTTTAAAAAAAGTATCATTACTCACTTCAGATTTTTTTCCAATAAAATATGAAAACAAAATCAACATAGCAAAATATGACAAAATCAGAAAAAGTATTGAAATGGGAGTCATAATATTTTTTTCACAAAAATAATAGAATTAATTAAAGTATCATTTTTTTATTGAAATAACTATATTTGTATCGTATGGAACTATCGTCAAAAAAACTTGAAAAAGCAATAAATGAAATAGCTCAATTGCCCGGAATTGGTAAAAGAACAGCATTGCGGTTAGCACTTCATTTATTAAAACAACCCAAAGAGCAAACACAGTATTTAGTTGAGGCTCTTAATAATATGCGAAACGAAATTAAGTTTTGTTCAAATTGCAATACGATTTCAGATTATGATATTTGTGATATTTGCTTAAATCCAAAAAGAGATGCTACCATAGTTTGCGTTGTGGAGGATATTAGAGATGTAATGGCTATTGAAAATACGGGCTTGTATAAAGGTTTGTATCATGTTCTAGGTGGAAGAATATCTCCCATTGAAGGGGTAGGTCCATCTCAATTGAGTATTTTGCCATTAGTTGAAAAAGTTAAGAATAATGGTATCAAAGAGTTAATCTTTGCACTTAGTTCTACTATGGAAGGCGATACCACAAATTTTTACATATATAAACAAATACAGCATATTGAAGTTAAAGTTTCTACCATAGCGCGTGGAATTGCAATAGGAGAAGAGTTAGAATACACTGACGAAGTAACGCTAGGACGAAGCTTATTAAACCGAATTCCTTTTGAAACGGTCATAAAGAATGTCTAATCAACTTTATTAAATAGTAATATTATCATTAAAGGTTTTGATTATATTTGCCTTTTTTTAAATATTAATTTTCAATTATTAATATTAATTTTCTTTATAAAATTCACTAATCAAAGATGACTTTAATTAAATCTATAAATAAATCAATTATTTTAAATACAAAAGCAGGTAAATATTTATTGCTTCTAATCATGTTTTTAAGTTTTATTTCATGTATCCCAAATAAAAAGTTAGTTTACCTTCAAGATAATAAAAAGAAAGATAATACAATTGTGATAAACGAATTTGATTCTAAACCCTACCGTGTTCAGGTAAATGACATTTTAACAATTAACATCACGGCTTTAGATCCAAAACTAGTTCAACTATTTTCTACAACAACAAATCAAAATTTACAGCCCAATGCTCAGACCATCTACTTTTCGGGATACAATGTAAATCAGCAAGGAAATATCCGAATCCCCGTTTTAGGAGAAGTACAGGTTTTAGGATATACACTAGAGGAAATTAGATCCTTGCTTGAAAAAAAATTGCTTGATGAGTATTTTACAAATGAAGCCCGAATTTTTGTTACCGTAAAATTGTCAGGATTTCCTTACACCGTAAATGGAGAGGTTGCAAAACCAGGTACCCAAGTTTTGTTTCAAGAAAAAGTTACTATACTAGAAGCTATTGCAAATGCAGGTGATGTAATGATGACAGGAAACCGAAGTGAGGTGCAAATATTAAGAAAACAACCTCATGGTTTTGAGATATTAACACTTGATTTAACTGATAAAGCAATAATCAATTCCCCAAATTTTTATCTTCAACCAAACGATTATGTAATTGTAAAACCCTTAAAACAAAAATCGTGGGGAACAGGAACTACGGGAACTCAAACATTTTCAACTATTTTTGCGTCTTTATCTCTTATTGTAACCACCATTTTATTGCTTAAAAACTAAATATGTTAGATTTAAAAGATTTTAACTTAATAGAAACACAGAGTAACTTTGATTTTAAAAGTTTAATTACAAAGCTAATTTTAAATTGGAAGTGGTTTGTACTTTGTCTTATAATTGCTTTTACAATAGCATATCAGCTCAATATTCGAAAAGATAAGATATATGGATTAGAAGCTTTAATTGTTGTAAAAAATGAAAATAACCAACTTTTTTCTTCAAATACCAGTTTAATTTTTAACTGGGGTGGCGTTTCAGATAAAGTTCAAACAGTTATAACTACATTAAAATCTAGGTCGCATAATGAAGAAGTAATAAAAACGCTTCAGTTTTATATTGAATATCTCAAGCAAGGGAAATATGCCTTGCAAGATGCCTATGGAGAAACTCCTTTTAAAATTCACATTGATGAAAACAAAGGACAGTTATCAGAGCAACTCATTAAAATTAAATTTATTAATCAAAATCAGTTTGAGTTATCTACTTCTTTTGAAAACTCCTTAGTTAATTTATTTCATTATGCCGATAATACCATTAGTAGTGTTAAAGTTCCCATAGGTGATTTTAAAAAAATATATGCCC